>JBMYYT010000111.1:0-7808 GCA_049609665.1 Flavobacteriales bacterium
AAAAATTCTATCTGATTCAGGGTCTTGAGTTAAGATTTCTGCCATTTCTTCTGGCATTGGCATTCCATATTTGCTCTTGTCTTCTTCTAAGTTTACTTTTAAAATTGAGCCAAATGTTAGTTTTAATTTTTTTCTCAATGTTGCATTTACCATCACAAAATAAAGTCCATTACCCATTGATAATAAAGCACAATGAAAAGTTTCCTTGTCATTCAACGTGCAAATTAATCTTTTGATTTTCTGAGATTTTATCTCTTGAACTATATTGTCATCAACCACAACATGGCCTCCCCACAAACTACTTTTCTCCTTGAAGTTTTCGATTTTGGTATGGAACTCCCAAGACATTTTACAATGGAATATTTCCGTGCTTCTTCTTGGGTAGGTTTGCCACTTTGTTTTTCAGCATATCAAATGCTTTTATCAATTTCTCTCTTGTATGCTTAGGCTCAATGACCTCATCTACAAAACCACGAGCCGCTGCGTTGTAAGGATTTGCAAATAATTCAGCATATTCAGCTTCTTTTTCTTTCCATTTTTCCTCTGGATTATCTGCACCCGTAATTTCTCTTTTGAATATGATTTCAGAAGCTCCTTTTGCTCCCATCACGGCAATCTCGGCACTTGGCCAAGCATAATTCATGTCCGCACCAATGTGTTTTGAATTCATTACATCATAAGCACCACCGTAGGCCTTTCGGGTAATTACAGTAATTCTTGGCACTGTTGCTTCGCAAAAAGCATATAATAATTTTGCTCCATTTTTAATAATTCCGTTCCATTCCTGATCTGTTCCTGGCAAAAACCCTGGAACATCTTCAAATACCAGTAAAGGAATATTAAAACAATCGCAGAACCTCACAAATCGAGCTGCTTTCTCAGAGGCTTTGTTATCTAATACTCCTGCTAAAAAAGCAGGTTGATTAGCTACAATACCTATACTCTTTCCTCCCAAAAGTCCAAATCCAACCACAATGTTTTCGGCATAATCTTTATGGACTTCATAAAAACTCCCGTTGTCAATTGTTGAAGATATTACTTCTTTGATGTCATAAGGCTGATTAGGGTTTGAAGGAATAATAGAGTTTAATGCTTCCCTTGTTTCGTCTTCACTTTCATATTCATATTGAGGCGATTCCTCTTCACAATTTTGCGGAACATATTTCAATAAGTTTTTGATGTCTTGAATACAGGCAACTTCATTTTCGCTTGTGAAATGAGTAACTCCTGACTTAATTGAATGAGCGCTTGCTCCTCCTAATTCTTCTGATGTTACTTCTTCGTGTGTCACAGTTTTAACAACATTTGGTCCTGTTACGAACATATAAGATGAATTCTCAACCATGAATATATAATCAGTTAATGCTGGAGAATAAACAGCCCCACCTGCACATGGACCCATTATTGCTGAGAGTTGTGGAATAACTCCACTTGCTAACGTGTTTTTATAGAAAATATCTGCGTATCCACCCAGAGAAACAACTCCTTCTTGAATTCTTGCTCCACCAGAATCATTAAGGCCGATTAATGGCGCGCCATTTTCCATAGCGAGATCCATAATACGGCAAATTTTTTGAGCATGAGCTTCTGCTAAAGACCCACCCAAAACTGTAAAGTCTTGAGAGAACACATAAACCAATCTTCCTTCTATTGTTCCGTAACCGGTTACCACTCCATCTCCTAAGAATTTTGTTTTATCAAGTCCAAAGTTTGTAGAACGGTGTGTCACCAACATCCCTATCTCTTCAAAAGAACCTTCGTCCATCAAAAAGTGAATTCGCTCACGAGCAGTCAACTTTCCTTTTGCGTGTTGTTTTTCGATTCTTTCTTTTCCTCCTCCAAGCATTGCCTCTGCTTGCTTTTCTTTTAACAGTTTAATTTTATCTTCCATAGTTTGGTTGATGGTTTTTTTGTTCGATTGATTTCAAATTTAAAACATTTTTAGGTTTAAAGATTAAAACAAACTCAAATAGTTATATTTAGAAACTCACTTCCAAAATTTAAGGAATAATTTTTGATGCATTAGAGAAAATGAAAAAAATTAAATTCAATATCGGGTTAAGCAGAAGAATCTACATTTCGATGTTAGCTTTGATAGTGATTTCTTCTTTAGTGATTGCAATTTTTACTGTGGTTTTCTTTAAAAATCAAAATGAAAAATACCACCTTTCACGATTGCAAAGAAAAGAAAACAGGGTAGCAAATAGCATCAAGTATTTTGTAAATAAATATGACATCGAGGAAAACCTAAACGAGGTTCCAAGAGAGTTTTATGAGAAAATAGAAGAGTTATCCATCGAGAATGAGATGATGCTAAAAATCTATGACACGAAAGGAGATATTTTACTAAACGTAAAAGAAGAGCTCGATCCATCAGATAACATATCCAATGAAGTAATGGGAGAAATCTTTAATTCTCCTGAGTCGTTTTATATATTGAGAAAAAACAATCAATTACTCTCTACTTACTCCATTTTGAAAAACAAAAACAACAAGAATATCGGAATACTCCATGTTCCTGATTATGATTTTTCGACCAATAGCATTGAATTTAACAAGTTCTATACGACTTTAATTGAATTGTACATTGCACTTTTGATAGGAGCAGCTATTTTGGCTTTCTTTCTATCCAAAACCATTACTCGTTCTCTAAGGTTGATCGGAAATAAAATGAAAGACGTTTCCATTAATAAAAAGAATGAAAAAATTAAATGGAATAATAATGATGAAATTGGAGAGTTGGTAAGTCAATACAACACAATGGTTGATGAGTTGGAACAAAGTGCAAATTTGCTTGCTGAATCTGAAAGAGAAACTGCATGGCGAGAAATGGCAAAACAAGTGGCTCATGAGATAAAAAACCCACTTACTCCGATGAAATTAAATGTTCAATATTTAGAACATACTTTGAAACCAGAAGACAATGAGTTTAAAGATAAAATGAGTCGTTTTTCTGAAAAAATGATTACTCAAATAGATGCATTAACGGACATCGCAAATGAATTTTCTTCTTTTGCCAAAATGCCAACTACCTCTTTGGCAAAAATTGATTTGAGAAAAGTGCTAAGAGATGCGGTTGGCACTTTCAATAATGAAATAAAAGTTGTAAAAGAAACAAACGGAATTGAACAAGCATTTATAAAGGGAGATGATAGCCAATTGATTAGGGTGTTTAACAACTTATTGAAAAACTCATCCCAATCCATACCGGAAGGAAGGGTAGGCGTTATTCAAGTTATTATGAATCAAAATGAAAATAATTATCTAATTGAAGTAAAAGATAATGGAAAAGGAATTGATCCTTCAGAATATGATAATATTTTTACTCCCAATTTTACAACCAAATCTTCTGGGAGTGGCTTGGGATTGGCAATTGTAAAAAACATATTGAAGAACCATGGAGGTAAAATCACCTTTGAAAGTAAAGTAAGTGTGGGAACTTCGTTTTTCCTGACTTTTCCTAAGTCAAAAGATTAGCAAAAATTTCCTCTTTACTAAGCCTACAAAACACTAAAAGCAGATTTCTATCTTTAAGTATTGTACATTCGCATTTTTAAAACCTCATTGTGAATCAATTCTTACAAAAAAACATTCCTTATTTTCCAATAATTGGAATGGGAATTTACCTCGTTTTATTTACGATAGCTGCTATTTTGTATCCAGGAGGTTCTGATAATTTACCATTGGATCAAAACGGTTATAGTTTTTTTCATAATTTTTTGTGCGACACTAATAATGAAGTAACTCAATCTGGATTAATAAATCCTGGTCAATCGATTGCTGTTCTTGCGCATCTTGTATTAAGCTTTACCATGATGTCTTTCTTTTATATTCTGCCAGAAATATTTTCTAAGCAGAATCGAAACACCAAGTTAATTCGATTATTTGGAGTTCTTTCGATGGCTATTTTTGTTTTTATGTATCAGGAGGACTTGCATGATTTAATAGTAACCTTAGTTGGTATTTTCGGCTCTATGGCTTTTGTTCCAATTTTCATTGAACTTGTTAAATACCAAAACATAGCTTTCAAGGCATTGACCTATTTGGTGTTTACAATGAGTATCCTACTTTTCTTGGGTTTCGAGACTAAAATTGGTATTTACTACATGCCTTTTTTTCAAAAGTTTGCTTTTATTGTTGATGCTACTTTGGTTGTTTGGGCAGCTTTGATTGTGATTAAAAAGAATAAACAAAGTTAACCAGTTTAGTTTGAGTTGTCACTTCTCGATACAAATTTTATTTCCGCAAAGCTTCAATAAAATTCACTCGAAATGACAGGGTTTCAGTTTTAACTAATCTGCCATCCAAAATGATTGTCAGATCGAGTGTTTTCAAAAAGCGATAGCCTTTTGAAAATGTATCGAGATCATTTCATCAAATTAATATCGGCAATTTTTTCAATCTTATTTCGCTCAAGAAAAGCATCAATCGTCTCAAAGTGTTCAATCACTCTTTGGTCTTTAAATTCAAATACTTTTTCGGATAAGCCTTGGAGGAAATCCCTGTCATGAGAGACTAAAATTAGTGTTCCGTCAAAGTCCATTAAAGCTTCTTTCAATACATCCTTCGATTTTAAATCTAAGTGGTTTGTTGGCTCATCCAAGATGAGTAAATTTACGGGTTCAAGCAAGAGTTTCACCATGGCGAGTCTTGTTTTTTCTCCTCCAGAAAGTACACTTACTTTCTTATCAATATCATCTCCAGAAAACATAAATCGACCCAACATGTTTTTAATTTGGGTACGAATTTCGCCAACTGCAACTTCATCAATCGTTTGAAAAACAGTTAAACTTTCGTCTAACAATGAAGCTTGGTTTTGTGCAAAATATCCTACCTCAACATTATGTCCCAATTTGCATTCTCCTTCTACTTCTATCTCACCCAAAATGGCTTTTATCATAGTCGATTTTCCTTCTCCGTTTCGACCTACAAACGATACTTTTTCTCCTCTTGAAATAACCATATTTGCCTCTTTAAAAACAACATGATCGTCATATTTCTTGGAAACTTCTTTGACTGATATGGGATAATCTCCCGACCGTGGAGCTGGAGGAAATCTCAATTTCAAAGCGGAGGTATCTATCTCATCAATTTCTATGATTTCTAATTTTTCCAGCATTCTTTCTCTTGCCGTAACTTGATTTGTTTTGGAATATGTCCCTTTAAATCGGTCGATAAAAGTCTGGTTGTCGGCAATGAATTTTTGTTGTTCTTTGTAGGCTTTTATTTGGTGCGATCTTCTTTCTTCTCTTAAAGTCAAATAGTGAGAGTAATTAGCCTTATAATCGTAAATCTTCCCCATTGTAACTTCAATAGTTCGGTTGGTAATGTTGTCAATAAAAGCTCGGTCGTGAGAAATTACCATTACAGCATCCGCTTTATTTACTAAAAAATCCTCAAGCCAAATTACCGATTCAATATCAATGTGGTTGGTAGGCTCATCTAATAAAATTAAATCGGGTTTTTGTAATAGAATTTTAGCCAACTCAATCCTCATTCTCCATCCACCACTAAACTCGCTTGTTGGTCTATGAAAATCTTCGGATTTAAAACCCAATCCCTTAAGTGCTTTTTCTACTTCAGCATCATAATTTACATCTTCTAAGGCATAGAATTTCTCTCCTAATTCTGATACATCTTCTATGATTTTCATGTATTCAGCACTCTCATAATCAGTTCTTGTGGTCAGCTCATTATTAAGTCTTTCCATTTCACTTTTAATCTCAAAAACTTGCTTAAAAGCTTTTGCCGCTTCTTCAAAAACTGTGCAATCATCTTCCGTGAGCAAATGCTGTGGCAGGTAAGCAATCACCGTTTCCTTGTTGGCTCTAACAGCTCCTTTTGTAGGTTTGGTTTCGCCTGCCACAATTTTCATCATGGTAGATTTACCAGCACCATTTTTACCCATCAGAGCAATTTTGTCTGTTGGATTTATTACGAAAGAGACGTTGCTAAAAAGTGTGGTTCCGCTAAATTCTACGGCTAAATTATCGACTGAAATCATGGTGGTTTTTTGAAAAAACGAATGTACTCATTTCTTATCCCAACACTCGTTTTAGCATAAGAAAAACACCTTTTTCCACAGCATCGAATTCACCGTCTGCAAAAAACACTTCTTTCATGTCTTTGACAAGTGAGTCGTGATTGTAATCCAATCTTTTGGCGGCAGCTATAATTTTTTGAATTCTTGCGTAGTCATTATCTTTCTCTAATTCTTCGTGAATGTGATTGTAATTGTCCTTTCCCACTTTCTCGACAATAAGTCCTCTCTCCGAATTGCTTTCTTCAAAATCTGCTTGGCTGCAATACAATAATACGTAGGCTTTAAATTCTTTTTTATCCCAATTTGTTTCAAAATTATCGCTCATTACAGGTGTTTTTATGTTTGTTAAAGTTAAGGATTTTTTGATTCAAATCGATTGAGCCAATTAAATTTTTATCTATTCATTTTGGCAGAGGCAGGAACCTTATTAATCAGGCTGATTCTTGTCAATAGATTCCTGCCTTCCCAGGAATGACAATGGTTGTGAACTCTATAAGTAAACTACCAAAAATCTTCCAAATCTCTTCGGTCTTTTTTTGTGGGTCTTCCCGAGCCTTTTTCTCTGTAGGTTTTTTGCGCCAATTGCTGAAGTTTTAGTTTTTCTAATTCCTCCATTGAAGTGGTTTCCTTGATGTAATCGGGAACTAATTTAGCCCCTACTCTTTTTGATAAAATCTCGAGGACTTGGTATTCGAATTTAATCCCTGATTTACGGATTAAAATATTGTCCCCTTTTTTCACCTCCTTGGATGGCTTTACTTCTGCTCCATTGAGGTGCACGCGATTTTTCTTGCAAGCTTCGGTGGCTTTGCTTCGGGTTTTAAATAACCTCACCGACCATAAAAAGGAATCTATTCTTGGCATAGTGTGAAATTAAAGAATATATTACTTAAATTAAAATTCACCAATATGAATTATATGACTATAACCAGTAAAACCATCACCAGAGGAATTATCGCAGCAGGATTGATGGATGCCTCAATACTTATTTATTAAAGATTTTTTACCAACGAGGTCATTAATGAAACTGACCCAAGTGTGATGTCTAATTTTGGATTGTTGATGATTTTGGTTTGGGGATTGGCATACATTTCAGTAGCTAAAACTTATCAGAATGTAATATGGCTAATTGCTGTGTTTGTAATTGAAAAACTAATCTACGGAATAGTGTGGACAAACTGGATTATCAATATCTCAGTAAGCGAAGTGTTTGAAAAAGATACGTTTGCAGGAGTTTTTTATTCTCTTTATGGAATTAATGGTTGGTTTTTTTGTTTATTCTTTTTGTTTGTTTTTATACGTTTAATGAAAAATAAAGCCGAAATGACCAAACTCGATCCTATAATTACTGTTAAAGATATAAGAGCAAGTTCCCTCTGGTACCAGTAAGTTTTTGGATGCAAAAGTAATCATGAAGGAAACCATTTTGATATCTTAACACTCGAGGATGAAGTGTTAATTTGTCTTCATCAATGGGGTGAACACGAACATCCTTCTATGCAAGATTCAAGTATTACTCCAGAAAATGGATTAATCCTCTATTTAAGAGTAGAAAATATGGAGGGTAAAACAAAATGAAAGAACTTGAAATAGACGAAAGAATTTCTCTAAGCTGCAATGGGTTTACAATTCGCTTTTCATTTGTGTTTTATGATGGATTTGGTTTGTTAGCTTTGTACCGCAGGATTGCAAATCCAGCGGAGCGGGATCTTTTTTTGTTGCTTTTTCATTATATTCGTTACAAAGAGATTGCAATATGGTAAAC
>JBMYYT010000112.1:0-7795 GCA_049609665.1 Flavobacteriales bacterium
AATTTTTTTCCAGAAAATAGAGTCGAGTATTTCGTCTCTTACTATGACTATTACCAGCCAGAAGCTTATTTGCCGACAACAGGGACTTACATTGAAAAAGATTTGTCAATCAATGACGAGATAGAAAAGCTTCGGTTAAGAGCAACTTCAGCTCTGCTATCTGGGCGAAAAGACGTTATAGTGGTTTCATCAGTGTCTTGTATTTATGGAATAGGAAACCCAACTAATTTTAAAGAAAGTATCTTAGAAATAAAGGAGGGATTGGTTGTGACCAGAAATACATTTTTGGGACAATTGGTTGATAATTTGTATTCCAGGGCTGGACTTGAATTCGAAAGAGGAACATTCAGAGTAAAAGGAGATACTGTAGACATTAATTTACCCTATGCAGATTTTTCATTACGAATCAGTTTTTGGGGAGATGAAATGGAAAGTATCGAAACGATTGAAACTGATACTGCTAAACGAATTGAAAAATTTGACGAATACAGTATTTATCCAGCAAATATTTTTGTTACCTCAAAGGATACGATTCAAGGTGCTATTCATTTGATTCAGGATGATATGATGGAGAGAATAGATGCATTTAAAGCTGGAGGTCAACATCTGGAAGCCAAAAGATTAGAAGAAAGAGTGACTCTTGATTTGGAAATGATTCGAGAACTCGGTTATTGTTCTGGAATAGAAAATTATTCACGATATTTTGATGGACGTGCACCGGGTTCGCGCCCTTTCTGTCTGTTGGATTATTTCCCTGAAGATTTTTTAATGGTAATTGACGAAAGCCATGTTACTATTCCACAAATAAGAGCGATGTATGGAGGAGACCGTTCAAGAAAAATTAATTTAGTAGAACATGGATTTCGATTGCCTTCAGCTATGGATAATAGACCTTTGAGATTCGAAGAATTTGACGGAATTACGGATCAAACTATATATGTTTCTGCCACGCCCGCAGACTATGAACTGGAACAAGCAGAAGGTGTTTATGTAGAGCAATTAATAAGGCCTACAGGTTTGTTGGATCCAAAAATTGAAGTTAGACCCAGTAAAAATCAAATTGATGATTTGCTTGAAGAGGTTCACAATACGATTCAAAAAGATGAAAGAATATTAGTAACCACTTTGACCAAAAGAATGGCAGAGGAATTACAAAAATATTTAGAGAAAGTAGGAGTAAAGAGTCGATACATTCACTCTGATGTGGATACATTGGATAGAATTGAAATTATCAAAGATCTAAGAGCAGGTTTATACGATGTGTTGGTTGGAGTTAATTTATTAAGAGAAGGACTCGATTTACCTGAGGTTTCTTTGATTATTATTTTGGATGCGGATAAAGAAGGGTTTTTGAGATCGGAAAGAGCTTTAGTTCAAACAGTTGGAAGAGCTGCAAGGAATGTAAATGGAAAAGTGATTTTTTATGCTGATAAAATGACCAATTCCATGCAACGTACAATTGATGAAACGGAAAGAAGAAGAGGAATCCAAATGGAATACAATGCCAAACATGGAATAACCCCAACAGCAATTAAGAAAAACTCTGACAGTACTCCCTATCAGTTTAAAAATAACTTGGAGGTTGAAAGGTCTGTTGCAGCAGAAGAAGAAATAGAGTATTTGACTAGAAATCAGATAGAAGAAAATATAAATTTGAATCAAAAAGCAATGGAAAAAGCAGCCAAAGAGTTTGATTTTATTGAGGCCGCAAGACTAAGAGATCATATAAAAGCGCTTAAATCAAAACTATAACCGACTATTTTTATAAATGTTTCGTTTACCATAAAGCAACCCATTTATAATAAATGACGTATTTTTAACAAAGAAAATTACATTCATGAAACAAAAATTACTTTTAACCCTATTCATATCAATTCTCAGTTTTTCTACTTTTTCTAAAGATTTTGTAGATAAATCTTCTTCAGACTTAAATGTTTCAAGCTTGATGTATTTGGCAATGACTGATTTTTATTCTGAAAGAGAAATGATGAATTGTCCGCCTCCACCACCTCCTTTAAATCCTTGGAATTTAACTTTGGTGAATATTATTTTCCCGGATGATACAACTTGTTCAACTATTATCCCCGGATACATAAGAGTTTGTAACACAGGACGTGATACATTAACTTCTTTCACTGTTAGATATAATATTGATGCTGGTCCTGTTTCCATTTTACCTTGGACTGGTAGTTTACCTCCTTTACAATGTGTTTCTTTAGCGCTTTCAAATAAAACTACAACAGCTGGGGCACATGTCTACAATGTTGCGTTAGACACGATAGTTAATGGAACTATGATAGATAGTAATAAATTAGATAATGCTCTTTCCTCAAACTTTTTTGTTAAATCAAACCAAGCGGTTTATGTTCAAATAAATACGGATTGTAGTGCGCAAGAAACTTCATGGGTATTAAGAGATGGCACTGGAGCAACAATCACAGCTGGGTCAGGATATCCTCAACAGATTCAAACTATTTTTGAGGGAATTTGTTTAGATACAGGTTGTTTTGAATTTGTGATTTATGATACATGGGGAGATGGACTTCAGAAAAAACCTTTCTGTTCAGTTGATGGAAGTTATAAAGTGACCGATGTTGCCACTGGAATAACAATTGCTCAGTCTATTAATCCAAATTTTAGAGATTCAGCAGTACACCAGTTTTGCTTGCCATTTAATGCTATTTTGACTCCTGGATTTACCGGGTGTGATACTGTTTATCCTACTTATCCATTATATTTTGTAGATACCTCAATTTCCTTTCCTCCAGCGAGCTCATGGAAATGGGATTTTGGTGATGGTACTTTTAGTACTTTACAAAACCCCGTTAAAGGATATTCCTTGCCGGGAACCTATAATGTAGAAATGGTTGTGGATAATGTTTCTTTAAGAGATTCAGTTACTAAAAATGGTTGTGTAGTTGTAATTCCAACTCCTCCGGGATTTTGCGATACTTTAGATAATTTTTCAAGTGCAGATTCAATGATTTTTTACAAATTATTAGGAACTTGGGGGTATTTTCCAGGAAACAATGGTGCTAATATTAGTGGGTTTGCTGAACCTTTTAATTTAACTGGTGCTTCAAACTCAGTTCAAAGGATAATACTTCCTGTTGTGGAGGCTCATGCAGGGTCACCTTCATCCACTTTCGTTATTAATGTTTATGCGGATAATGCTGGAGCTCCAGGAGCTGTTTTAGCCTCAGATACGGTTCTTGTAAGTAGTTTAGTTGCTGGTGTTAATAATGAAATACAGTTTACAACACCTCCACACATAACAGGAAATTTTTGGGCAGGATTTGAAATAGATAACACAAATGGAGACACCCTCTACATAACGACTGCAAACAATAGAATAATTAGTGGAATAAACACCACTTTTGTTAAAACTGCGGGAGTTTGGCAAAGTTCCTCAACTGTAGCGGCTATTTCTACATCAACAGGTATAAGAGTAATTTACACTGATTTGCCAGCTAAAGCAACTGTAAACGTATCACGAACAAGAATTTGTCAAGGACAGACAACTTCGTTTAGCGCAACTGGATTAGCAAATTATGATTCTTTAACTTGGTATTTTCCAGGAGGAAACCCATCGACATCGAAAAACACAAGCCAAGTCGTTACCTACACATCACCAGGAACTTACAAAGCGATATTGTATTTAGAAGGGATTTGTTCAAATGACAGTTTAATCAGTACAATTTTAGTAGATACTTCAGGTTCAACAGCAAGTTTTACAGAATCATCATTAGCAATATGTCAACAAGATACTGTTTTCTTCAATGGGAGTATAACGGGTAATGGGACTATTGATTGGACCTTTCCAACAGGTTTGCCAGCCACTTCAAGTCAAGAAGACGACACAGTGTTCTTCAACACTGCGGGTGTTTATAATGTAAAGATGAAAGTGGTAAATGGATGTGGGTCTGATAGTGTTACAAAATCGCTTACGGTAAGAGCATACCCAAGCACAACGATTTCGCCTGATGATACTACAATCTGTGATGGCTCATCTATTGCTCTCACAGTAAATGGAGGTTCTTCTTATTCTTGGAGTAATGGATCAACAACCCAAAGTATAACTGTTTCTCCTTCGGTTACAACTCAATACTGGGCGGTTGGAAGTAATTTGAACTGTTCTGGAGATACGGCTTATGTTACAATAACTAATAATCCAATACCAAAAGTAGTTGCCAATGCAACACCCTTATTAGTTTGTCTTGGAGATCCAATTTATTTTAGCATGACAGGTTCAAATGCAATAACATATGAATGGGATTTTGGAGATTTTAATACTTCTACTTTGCCGAATCAAGCCTATACTTATGCTACTCCCGGAACTTACACAGCTTATTTGAAAGGAAAGTATGGATTATGTGATAGCACAAGTTCAATAACGGTTCAAGTTAATGACTGTACAGGATTGGGCGAAGAAGATTTGGGTAAGTCGATAGTAGTTTATCCAAATCCAGCAAGTAGATTTTTAAATATTTCAATTTTAGAAGCTGTAGTCGAAGAAGTTGAAATGACAATATTTAATAGCTCAGGGCAACAAGTACATAATTCTGTAATAAATCCACAAGCTACCACTAAAACTATCAATGTTAATGAATTTAGTGAAGGGGTTTATTTAATTAGATTCAATACTTCGAATAAAGTTTATACTAAAAAATTGATACTTGTTAAGTAATTGAGTTTTTAAACACATTATTTAAGCTCCATCTGTTTTTTCAGATGGAGTTTTTTTATATTTACTATTATGGTAAAGGAATTATCACAACTTCTGGGCTTTATTCGAACTCAGCTCCCTCTAAAAGATGAGGATGTAGCTCATTTATTACCCCATATCAAATTGACGGAGTATAACCGTAAGGAAACAATCCTTGGATTAGATGAAACCTGTTCTGGTGTTTTTTATGTAGTTGAGGGATTATTTAGGATTTTCACAATAAAAGACGGAAATGAAGTAAATATGTCTTTCATGAGCGAAAACGAATTCTTTGCAGATTACGAAAGTCTAATGACTGGAGCAAATTGCCAGTGTGAAGTTCAAGCTATTGAAAAAACAACATTGTTATTTCTTCCTTATGATAAGCTAATTGAAGCCTATGATAAATCACACATGCTGGAGCGATTAGGTAGAATGCTTGTTGAAAGAGCATTTGTAAAATATTTATCCCAGAATCATTCAAAAAGCAGTTTGAAATTGGAACAAAAGTATACCGAATTCGAACAGGATCACAAAGAGATAGTGAATAGGATTCCTCTCAAACATCTTGCAAGCTTTTTTAGAATTACTCCTGAATCACTAAGTAGAATCAGAAAAACTCGCTTCCAGAGTATTTCTTAACATTTGTCAACTGTTCTTAATTCAGAAACTCGTTATTTTGTATAACTAATTTTTGAATTATGAAAAAAACAATCCTTTTCCTCGCATTTATTTTTGCTGCTGTTTCATTTAAATCACAAGGCTTAACCTCAGTTATAAAAGGGATCATTACCGATAAGGTTTCACAATCGCCATTATATGGAGTTAATATAGTAGTGGTGGGTAGCGACCCTATAATTGGGGCAACTTCTGATATAAACGGTGAGTTCAGATTAGAGAATGTCCCAGTTGGAAGACAAGTTATTGCTGTTAGTTACATGGGTTACGAATCGAGGGAAATACCGAATTTATTGGTGTTATCTGCCAAGGAACTAAACATTGATATTGCTTTAAAAGAAAAGTACAGTGAAATCGGAGAGTTTGTTGTTAAAGGAGAATCGGATAAACGGGAAAGTATAAATAAAATGAATACTGTGAGCTCAAGAACAATTTCTATTGAGGAAGCTACTCGTTTTTCAGGTTCGTTGCAGGATCCAGCTCGAATGTCTCAAAACTATGCGGGGGTAAGTGGTTCTTCGGACGATAGAAATGATATTATTATAAGAGGAAATTCACCTACTGGAGTTTTGTGGAGAATGGAAGGAATAGATATTCCAAGTCCCAATCACTTTTCTACTTTAGGAACTACAGGAGGTCCAATAAGCATGTTGAATGTAAACAATCTCAGAAACTCTGAATTCATGACGGGTGCTTGGTCTTCTGAGTATGGTAATGCACTATCAGGTGTATTTGATTTGCAATTAAGAAATGGAAACAATTCTTCCTATGAACATTTATTTCAAATTGGAGTGAACGGTTTTGAATTAGGTTCTGAAGGTCCTTTTAAGAAAGGGGGAAGAGCTTCTTATATGTTCAATTATAGATATTCTACTTTGGGAGTTTTCAATAAACTTGGAATCGATTTAGGAACTGGAGCTTCTATTCCAGAATATCAGGATTTGACGATGAAATTGAATTTTCCAACCAAGAAAGCTGGAACTTTTTCAATTTTCGGAGTAGGTGGATTTAGTAATATTGACTTTGCGATTGATACCTCAGAAACAAATTTGTTTTCTGGTGAGAATGAAGAGTCTCAGTTCTTAAGTTCAACAGGAATTATAGGGGCTTCTCATAAGTACTTCTTTGATAACTCTATGTTTTATAAACTAACAGTTTGTGCCACAGGAACTAATAACTCGGGAAAAGTAGATTCTACAGGTTTTAACACTTCAAAGTTTACCAAGTTGGCAAGATTTGATCGATCATTAGCTACATATTCAGCTCATTTTAAATTAAATAAAAAAGTAAATGTGAGAAACAGTTGGAACGTTGGAGTTATAGGAAGGATGTATGCGATTGATTTTACTGATAGTACAAAGAGACTAAATGAGTTTAAAGAAAATTCAAGATTTAAGGGGAATGCAGGATTATTTCAAACGTATTTTTCATGGCAACATAACTTTTCAGAGAAGTTTATTGGAAATTTTGGAGTTCAAGCTCAGTACTTCGCATTTTCAAATTCAAGTAGTCTTGAACCAAGATTAGGATTAAGGTATGACTTAACCGAAAAAAGTAAGTTGAGTTATGGTTTTGGAATGCATAGTCAGACCCAACCTATAGTGGTGTATTTTGTAAAAGATAGAAATGATGGCTCACAACCCAACCAAGAAATTGATTTTTCCCGAAGTATCCATAATGTATTGGGTTATGAAATTTATACAGGAGAGAACTCACGATTAAAGACTGAAGTATATATGCAATACGTTTATAATGTACCGGTTGATACTTTTTTGTCTTCTTTCTCAATGATTAATGAAGGGGCAGATTTTACACTTCCCAACAAAACTGGATTGATAAATGATGGAACTGGATTGAACTATGGATTGGAGGTTACATTCGAGAAATTTCTTTCAAAAGGATATTACTACTTGATGACAGCCTCTCTTTTCAAGTCTACCTACAAAGGAAGCGATGGGATTGAGAGAAATACAGCTTTCAATAATACCTATGTATTTAATGCCTTAGCTGGAAAAGAATTTGAAATAGGAAAAAATGCGGTATTGACTTTTGATACTAAAGTTACCTACGCAGGAGGAAGAGCATTCACTCCAATAGATTTGGCAGCTTCTCAGGCACAGTTTAGAGAGGTTAGGGATAACAATAATGCGTTTTCTGAGAACTATCAACCTTATTTCAGATTAGATTTTAAAGTGGGATTCAGACTTAATTCAGAAAAAATAACTCACGAGTTTATGTTTGATATTCAGAATATTACAAACCAAAAAAACATCTTTATTCAAGGATATAAAGTATCAGAAGGAGTTATAAAAACAAACTACCAAAGAGGATTTTTTCCAGTAGCATTGTACAGGCTGTACTTCTAATTTTCACTTTAATTTATGTTTTTTTATCAATCTACTTTTGTTGGAT
>JBMYYT010000113.1:0-7786 GCA_049609665.1 Flavobacteriales bacterium
ACCTCCACTTTTGGATGGAAATGAGTATTTGACTTCATTTCCTACTTCATACACTTCTTTGTCAGTCGAAAAAGCCAACATTGTCTCAAATTCCTTGTCCGTTTTATTGGATCTTGACCAATATCTTTCATCCGCATAAAATACTTTTCCTGTTGTATGACCACTTTTCAAATCTTTAACTGTTATTAAATATCTTCCCCATTTTGTTGGTTTAAAATTTAATGTAGCTTTTCCCTTAGCAGTCTTAATTTGTTTCTTAACCAATGGCTCGACTGAGGTACCAGTAATGTATCTTGCTAAATCAGAATCGTATCTATCCCACCAATATCTCCAGTTTATTTTATAAATTTTTACCGAAATAGAATTTGACATTGGTTTTCCTTTCTCAGTCACAGTTCCAAAACTAAATTTATGGGTTTTGTTAATCTCCAGTGTACCTGAATACAGAGTTCCTTTTGGAACTTTTACTCCTACGTAAGAAGTAAATGGAGAATATTTCATTGATTTCCTATTTATACTAAACCCTCCACCTTCTTCAAATACTTTGGTAGTAAAATGAGCATTCAACATTCCTGGAGATGCTTTAGGAATAGAAAGTTTCAGAGGAAATTTCGCTTTTCCCTCAGCATCCAATCGAGATTCAAAAACAGTAAAATCATTGGAATTGTATCGTTTCAACGGATCATCAAATTGATATCCTTTGAATTTGTCAAACCTTGTGCCTGCTTGATCTATGGATACATCTACTTTGGCTTTCAATTTATTGGCGGGCGAACCATGAAGCCAAGTTGCATTTAATTCAATTTCGGTGTTATTTCTTTGTGAAATATATTCTGCTTCAGTTTCAAGTTTTACTTTCAACCTATTTGGTTTTACGGTTTCAACTTTAATGTATTTTACAAACTTTCTGTTTCCTACTCTTACTTGAGCTCTGTAATTTCCTGTAAGTGCTTCTTTTGCAGTTCCAGTTCTGAAATCATAAATTCCATTTACAGAGTTTGTTCTTACTTTTCTATAAACTAACTGGTTTTTAGGATTATGCAAAGTGAATTCCACAGGATGATTTTGAGGAAGAATTTGATTCTTATCCTCCAACATAAAAGATAAATAAATAGAATCTCCAGGGCGCCAAACTCCTCTTTCTCCATACATAAATCCTTTAATTCCTTTTTGGATGGTTGCTCCACTCACATCAAATTTTGACAATGACAAAGATTCCCCATCACGAAGTTTGATATACCCCCGCTGAGAACCAATGGATGCCACAACCACAAAAGGTTTTTCATCCAACTGAATAGAAGCCATTCCCTCTCCATCGGTGCCTACAGTTGCAATTAATTGTTGTTGGAAATTGTAAATATCAAGATTTACACCAGACATTGGTGCGGTTGTATTAATATCATTGGCAATTACGTGCAATACCTTGTCCGAACCAGCTTTTGCGATTAATCCTATATCCGATAAAATAATGTTTTTGGTAACTCCTTTATTCCTGTAATACATGGAATGGCAAGGATTATTTCGCTCGCTGTAACTATATTCATATTCGTAATAGTCATAATCATCATAGTAGTCATAATCATAAGTTCCCCAATCACTTTCGCTCCATTCCTTCTCATTAGATTCATAACTTAACTCTTCCATGTCCTCATCCTCTTCTTTCTTTGCATCATGGCATTTATAATTCGAATACTCTTTTTTGAAACGAATATGAATTTGATAAATAGCACCCTCATTTTTATCGATAACCGAGGATAAATCAATAGAAAATCGATTCCAAACATCCAATCTCACTCCTGATTTAGTTAAATCTAATTTCTTGGTCAACACCTTATTCCCTACCCTTTTAAGTTGATTATCGCTGTCAAAATTATTGACTTGAAAAAATTGAAGTAAATTATTTTCATGAATCTTAGTCAATACAATGTCTACAGCTTTTAAATTTACAGCCTCAAAAGGAAAATTCATTTTTCCATCCGATGGAATAATAACACCATCTCCATATTCTTTCACGTTAGGTTTAATAGCTTCAAAAGTTAGTTCTTTGGAATATCTGGAACGCAGTTTTATTCCATCAATATTCTTTACTCCTTTAAACACTATTAATTCTTTGGTTCCATTTAATTGATTGGGCATATATACTTTTAAATCATGGCCATCAATCACATACTCTTTGGCTGGAGCATTATTTACCAAAACCAAACCTTTAAGGTTTTGATTTGTTTTCAGAGGATCAGAAAAATGGATAATCACATATTGCTCAGGAGAATGAATAACATCGGTATGCGTAACTTTGAAAGATTGCTGAGAATATACATTGATTTCAGTTTTATAGTCTTTATCAATCCCAACAGCAGTTCCATTAAATTCAATTTCTAATTTTGAATCCTTCTTTAGTCCTCTTTTGATGTCTCTAATGTCAAATCTGTATTCATTATTAGGTAATTCTATGAACTCAATCGGTAATTCCTTTCCACCTTGCACTGCACTAAAACCTTTTTTAACTGATACAGAATCTACAAAATCGGCAAAAGAAATAATTCCATTGAGATTCTGAATACCTCTATTAGACTGGGAAGGGGTAGACAATCCATAATGAGTTACTTCAAAGTTTTGAGCTATAGTTCTAAAATTAAATACAAAAACAGATAATTCCTTAGGTACTTTTTTTAGTTCAGATAAATTAAAATTTGCTGTGTAAGTGGTCCCAGCTTTCAAGCCATTTTTTGGAATAAATTCAAGTGTTCGATTATCAATCCAACGCGTTTCACCATCTAAAGAAGGAGAGAATTTAAAAACTTTTTTATCAAGTGGTTTTGTTAGGTCAATTTCGTCACCAATACTTTCTGTTAGTTTTATTCTTATCGCTGATTCTTTTGAAATCATTCCAGCCGTATAAGCTGAGATAAAACTTGAAAACGCCTGATTGTTTGATACTTCTTCTTTAACACCTTTTCCGCAAGAGAAAATAATGGATATAGCTATAAGGCAAGAAATTAGTTTTTTCATAGGGGAATTTAATTTAAATGTTTAGGAGATCAATGAAGATTGAACGTACTAAATTTAAATAAATTATCCCAAGATGAGAAATTTAAAAATATTATTTAAGATATAAATTTTCGCAACTATTTTTTTGGAAAAATAATTGCGAAATTACTGAGATAGTTATCCAATTCGTCTATTCTAGAATTAAACACTTGACTTTCTTCACTCTCAAGGATATAATCTAAAATTTCATTTATTGGTATCAAAAAATCATTCAAAAAAACACTTTCATTTCCTTCTAAATCATGGTTATCGTTTATAATTTTATCTGCTCTAGCAAAAATTAATTCTCTATGATTCAGTTTTGATTCAACATCAATTCCTCCTTCCCTAAATTCTTTTGTCATTTTCTTTAGTTCCTCAATAGAAGAATAAATATCCTCATCATAGGTCACTTCTTCTAAATTTACTTCCTTTAAATGAGGGAGTAAAAAATCTCTGCCTTCTGGAGCTTCAAGTAAATCAGTTCTCTGAACATTTTCAGTGTTAGAAGTCGTTGTGGTTTCTTTTTCATTTCCACAGTTAACTATAAAAAGTGTAGATAGAATTAATAAAAATAATTTCATTTTAGATTGTTTTTCTTCGCTCAAAAATATAAAAAAACAGCACAATACTGTATTGAATGGTTACAATAAAATAATACCAAAATGAATTATGAAAATTTCCATCATGATTTTCATTAATGTAATTACTGTAGGCAAAATAACTTAAGAAAATTAAAATTGACCAAATCAGAATTGCTCTATTTTTAATAAATACGCAGAGTATCACTAAATTAATTACATACCAAGGATGAATGGTAGAAGCCAATAAATAAAACACAAACATGAGTGGAATAGCATAGGATACAAATGATTTTAAATCAAAATCAGTCAAGTCTGAATTTGCCTTTTTTATATATAATTTATAGGTCATGAACATTCCGAAAAGAAAAACTATAATTGGAATTAAATCCCCTATAACACTGGTTTTATAATCAAGAAAAGCATAACTAATTCCTTTAAATAGATAATAGAAACTCGCATTAAATTCAAAAGATTGAAAGTATAACTCAAGGCTTTGACTAAAATTATTGACCACAATATCACTAATAAAAGGTACTACCATTAATAATGATAATACTCCAATTGTAACGTACAATTTAATACTCTTGACCATTCCTAATAGGGGCAAAAATAGTGGCAGAAACAGGAGAGGAACTATCTTGGTGTTAATAGCCAGCGCAATTGCCAATCCAGATAAAACAATACGATTGTATAACAAAGAGTACAATCCAAGCATAAAGAAAAACAGCATAACTCCTTCAAAATGCACATTTCCTGTTAGCTCCAATATAACCAAAGGATTGAGTGCGTAGATTTGCGCTAAAGATTCTTTCATTTTTAACTTTCGTAACATTTTGAAAAGCAAAAAAATCAATCCAATTTCGAAAAGTAAAATAAAAACTTTCATCCATAGTACTGAATAAAAAACGTTGCTTCCACCTAAATAAACTGAAGAAGAAAAAATAGCTTGGTTTACAGGTGGGTATACTGTGTAGTATCCTTTAGAATTAAGATTGTGATACAATCCTTTTAAATGATCAAGCTCTTTTATTTTTTCAGGATTTTCAGGATTAAAATTTTCCCAAAGAACATAATAAAAAGAGGGGTTATTTTCATATGGATTTTCACCTGCTCTAATAATTTCTCCATCCCACAAAAAACGATTAAAGTCATCAGAAAAATTGGGAGTTGCAAAAAGCAATGCTATTCTTAATATGATAGCGATTCCTATTATCTCAGTTATACTAAATGGATTGGTTTTCAACCAATAAAAATAAACCCCACCTAAAATAGATATCCCCGAAATGAGAAATAAAAACTCACTTCTATCTATTACATAATAAAGAAAAACATAACACAATAGCGATATTAATACAGTTAGATATTTTGTAATAAATTGTGTCTTCATTCGTTCAAATATACTATAAAATAAACAGTTAGATGTGTATAAAAATGATTGTAATTATTTAAATGGCCACCAATCCTTTTTACTTTTATGAACGTATATAAGACAAACAAAGTAAAATTTGAAAGATAACAAGCAAATAATAGCACTTATTAGTCTCTTGGACGATCCAGATGAATTTATTTACAATGAAGTAAAAAATAAATTGATGTCATTGGGTGATGAGACAATCCCGTTTCTTGAGGAATACTGGGAAACTAATGCTATGAACGCTACATCGCAAAGTAGGATTGAAGAATTAATTCAAGAAATTCAATTCGACACAACCTTCTCAAATATTGAAAAATGGTTGGAATCTGACTCTCAAAACTTAATGAGAGGTGCTCTTTTGATAAATCAGATTCAATACCCGGATTTAGATCCAAAGTTAGTTTTAGATACTATTGAGAAAATAAAAAGAGACATTTGGCTTGAGATAAATCCAAATCTTACCAGTTTTGAAATTATAAAAGTTGTTAATCGTATTCTTTTCAATGAGTATGGATTCTCAAGTAATAAAAAAAATTATCATTCGCCTCACAGTTCATTTTTGAGTAATGTAATTGAAAGTAAAAAAGGAAATCCTCTATCACTTGCTATTATTTATTTACTTGTTACACAAGATCTTGGGCTTCCTATCTATGGAGTAAATCTTCCGAGTCATTTTGTCCTTTGCTATTTGGATGAAAAAAACACAAACGTTCATTTAGATGAGTTTCATTCAGAAGATGTGCTGATCTACATTAACCCCTTTAGTAAAGGAACTTTGTTTGATAAAAATGAAATCGATTCTTTTTTATCTCAATTGAATCTTGACTCAAAACCAGAGTTTTACTCTCCTTGTTCCAACAAAGACATTATTAAGAGAATGGTAAATAACCTTGTGTTTTCTTACGAAAAAATGGGTTACTCGGACAAGGCCGATATTATGTCAAAAATTTTGGACCTTTTCAGCTAATCAAAATCTTGATCAGAAATTAATTTTGAATCTTTCTCTATCAATTTATTGTTCTTAATTATCCATGCTTTAGAACAATACTCTTTACAAAACTCATCATTATGAGTAGAAACAATAACTGTTTTTCCGTTATTTGACGATAGTTTTGAAAGTAAGGAATGAATCATTTTTTTATTCTTAATATCCAAAAATGCTGTCGGTTCATCTAATAACAATAAAGAAGTTTCTTGAGCCAAGGCCCTAGCTATCATGACTTTTTGAAACTGTCCATCACTTAAATTGTTAATTTCTAAGTCTTCAATTTCAGTTAAATTGAGTTCTGAGATGTAATTGGAAACTATCTGATTATCTTCCGTAGATAATTTTCCAAATCTATTGGTGTAGGGCATTCTGCCCATTGCCACCATATCTCTTACTGTAAATCCAAAAATTGAAATTCGATTGGTAAAAACTACGCTAATTTGATGTTGAATATCTTTAAAATCAATTAAATTTCCATTTAATAATATTTGACCGGAAATAGGCGGTATCTCTCCTAAAATTGTCTTGAAAAGAGTCGTTTTTCCAGTTCCATTTAATCCCATCAATGCAATCAAATCTCCCTTAGACGCAGAAATATTAATAGAATCAACTAATGAATTGGTTTCATAACCAATGGTCAAATCTCGAAAAGTCAATATTTGATTTGAAGATTCCATTACACCATTTTATTCTTTAAAATAATCCAAACTACTATGGGAGCGCCAATAAAACTTGTTACAGCATTCAAAGGTAAACTCAAATCAAACCCGGGAAGTCGAGAAATAATATCGCAAATCAATCCCAAACAAGCACCTAAAACCAATGTAAATGGAATGACCCATTTATGATCCGATTTTTTAATGAAATTCCTTGCCAAGTGAGGAGTTGCAATACCCAAAAAAGCAATTGGTCCACACAAAGCGGTTATTACTCCCACCAATAAACCTACAATTGAAATTACCATTAATCTTGTTCTTGGCAAGTTTAATCCCAACGAAACTGCATACTTCTCCCCCATCAACAATAAATTCAATGGTTTTTGTAAAAAGAAAATGATGAAAATTAAAAATAATATTATCCCATAATAATAACTCAAATTAGAAAACTCTATTTCCTTGTCAAAACTCCCTAATCCCCAATAAACAAAAGATTGCAACTCTGTTTTATCTCCTAAAAAGCTAAACACGTTCACAATGGAAGAAACAAAATAACCAATCATTAAACCAATGATAAGAAGCGTATTACTTTTTTTAATAAACTTAGAAATTCCAAGTAAAAGAAATGTTACCAAAACAGCTCCTATAATAGCTAACAACGAAATTGTTAACTTATCGCTACCTACTGAAAACCCTAAAGAATTTAATGCAAAAACTCCCAATGCCACTCCCAAAGTTGATCCAGAGGTAATTCCTAAAACGGAAGGTCCTGCCAGAGGGTTTCGGAATAAGGTTTGCATTAATAAACCTGCAACAGAGATTCCTGCTCCACATAAAATTGCGGTTAAAGTTCTTGGGATTCTTAATTTGAAAAATGACTCGTTTGAAAAATCAAGAGATACTAATACTGAACCCAATACAATTCCAAGGAAAAATAAGATGAATAGCAGAAAAACAAGAAGTATTATTTTTTTTGACAGAGTCATATTCAAAAATAAGATTAAATGAAATTATAAAGAATCAAAACAAGATATTATTTAGATTAAAATATGATATTAGTCTGTTTTTCTTGAAAAAGGATTAAGTAAATTTGAATATACAAAATATTAATTGTCAA
>JBMYYT010000114.1:0-7549 GCA_049609665.1 Flavobacteriales bacterium
CGATTGGTTTGAAGAAATAAGAATCGAAAATGAGTTTGATTACATAGTGACTGCGCACCATTTGGACGATAATATCGAAACATTTTTCTTGAATCTTGCACGAGGTACAGGAATAGAAGGAATTACAGGAATGAAAACGATCAATGGTTTTTTGCTCAGACCGCTATTGAATATTGAAAAAAGTGAGTTGTTGACTTTTGCGGAATCCAATAAACTGGAGTGGAGAGAAGATGAAAGTAACAAGTCAAACAACTACAAACGAAACAAAATACGCAATCAAATAATTCCCCTTTTCAAAGAATTAAATCCATCGTTTGCCAATTCAATGAAGGAGAACTTTGGTCGATTCAATTCAGTGAATGAAATTTATAAACAAACTATTCAAAGGGATTGGAATAATTTTGTAATTAATAAAGAGGAAGGGAATTACCAATTGGAGATTGAAAAAGTGCTTAATTTTTCAAATCCTGCCCTTTACTTATTTGAATTTTTGAAGAAATTTGAATTTGACTTTAATCAATGTCAACAAATAATTTCGGTACTCGATACAGAACATTCATCTGGAAAGCGATTTCATTATAAAGAGTTTACTGTGTTGATTGATAGGGAAATAATGATTATTTCTTCAAGAGAAAAAAATGAAAAGTCATTTCAACTCATCAATAAATTCGACTCAAATGTAACCTATCCGCTTAATCTTTCGTTAAAGAAGTTAACCGTTGAGGAATTTGAAATAAATTCTAATCCTAATTGTGTCTATTTAGATATTGAGAAATTAAAGTTCCCATTGACAATTAGAAACTGGGAAGAAGGAGATAGTTTTCGGCCTCTGGGAATGAAAGGAAAGAAAAAAGTAAGTGATTTTTTAATTGACAACAAAATTTCATTGTTTGAAAAAGAAAAAACTTTTGTTTTGATTTCTAATAATGAAATTTGTTGGGTGATAGGATATAGAATTTCAGACACTTACAAAGTTACAAGTTCCACAAAATCGGTGTTAAAATTAACTTTAGATTAATGATGTTATGGAGAATATGGTTGCCCAAGTAATTGAAAAAGAGATGGTTTCGGAATTAAACTTCCCGATAAAGCCAATTAAACTAAGAACTGCTGAGGAGCAGAAAAAACTTTTTAAGAAATTGAAAGATGCGGAAAAATTAGGCAATTTATTTCACAATAAAATTAAGTTAATTTTTCAAGATGATAATGGTCTTAAATCTGTGTTTACCACAATTTGGGCAGTAGGAGAGGATCACATTTTATTAAAAAAAGGTGTCTTTATCCCAAGACATCGAATTGTTTCTATTGAATTATAAACGGTTAAAATTTCCTAAAAACCTGTTTTGACCTGTAGCAATTTACAATAATTTGATTTACCTTTAGTTTCTGATAGTAAACTAAACTATATGCCTTATAAGCCAGGTGAATTACTCGCTAAAATAAACAGTCCCGAAGATTTAAAAAAAGAGGTTTCTATTGAGAATCTCCCTCAATTTTGTAGAGAATTAAGACAATTTATTGTTGATGTTGTTTCTGAAAAAGGAGGGCATTTTGGGGCGAGTCTTGGAGTTGTAGAATTAACTTCGGCAATTCATTATGTATTCAATACTCCCTACGATCAGTTGGTTTGGGATGTAGGACATCAAGCTTATGGGCACAAAATTATCACTGGACGTAAAGATATTTTTGACACCAACAGAATTTATAAAGGAATAAGTGGTTTCCCAAAAAGAAGTGAAAGTGAATACGATACTTTTGGTGTAGGACATTCTTCAACTTCAATCTCTGCTGCACTGGGAATGGCAGTGGCGAGTCAACTAAAGGGAGAACAGGAAAGACAGCATATTGCTGTAATTGGTGATGGAGCAATGACTGCTGGATTGGCATTTGAAGGATTGAATCATGGAGGAATTGAGAATTCTAATATGATTGTGGTTTTGAATGACAATTGTATGTCAATTGACCCGAATGTAGGTGCTCTCAAAGAATATTTAAGAGATTTATCCGCTTCTCAACCTTACAATAAGGTAAAAGATGAAGTATGGAATTTGTTGGGAAAACTAAGCACATTTGGTACAAGTGCTCAGCAGATTGTACACAAAGTAAGCGATGCCCTCAAGGGAAGTATTTATCAAAAAAGTAATTTCTTTGAATCATTGAATTTTAGATATTTTGGACCAATTGATGGACACGATTCTCAAGCTTTGGTAAAATTATTTGAAGAAATAAAACACTTACCTGGACCTAAAATTGTTCACTGCATTACTGAAAAAGGAAAAGGATTTAAGCCAGCTGAGGATGGAGATACTACCACTTGGCATGCTCCAGGAATATTTAATAAAGAAACCGGTGAGATTGTAAAGGTTTTACCAAAGACAACTGACGCACCAAAATTCCAAGAAGTTTTTGGACACACGATTGTTGAGCTGGCTGAAAAAAATGATAAAATTACAGGAGTAACCCCAGCAATGCCCACAGGATGTTCATTGAATATTATGATGAAAGCCATGCCTGACAGAGCTTTCGATGTAGGAATCGCTGAACAACATGCAGTTACTTTTTCCGCAGGACTGGCAACTCAGGGTATGATACCGTTTTGTAATATTTATTCCTCTTTTATGCAAAGAGCTTACGATCAAGTGTTACATGATGTAGCAATTCAAAATCTGAATGTAGTTTTCTGTTTGGATAGAGGTGGATTGGTAGGAGCAGATGGACCAACTCACCATGGAGCATATGATTTGGCTTACATGCGTTGTATTCCTAATATGACCGTATCGGCTCCGATGGATGAATTGGAATTAAGAAACTTGATGTACACTGCTCAAGCTGATGAAAACGGACCTTTTTCAATCAGATATCCAAGAGGAAAAGGAATTACTCCAGATTGGAAAAAACCGATGAAGAAATTATCAATTGGTAAAGGAAGAAAACTTAAAAACGGAAGTGACATTGCAATTTTGACTATAGGAATCACAGGAACTTTTATTGCTAAAATTGAAGATCAGTTTGCAGAAAAAGGAATCAGTGTAGCGCATTATGACATGCGGTTTTTAAAACCTATTGATGAAACGATTTTGCATGAAGTTTTTACCAAATTCGACAAAGTGATTACCGTTGAAGATGGAACAACTATTGGCGGATTGGGAAGTGCTGTTCTTGAGTTTATGTCAGAAAATGGATATTCTGCTCAAGTTAAACGACTTGGAATTCCTGACAAGTATATTGAACATGGAACTCAAATGGAATTGTATAAAGAATGTGGTTTTGATCCAGATTCCATTTTGAAAACTGTTGAAGTGATGATGAGTTTAGAAACAAAATCTGTAGCAATTGGAAATATGAAATGATGATGTTTTGAAAGTAAATATATTTAAATATTTTTTCATCATTATTTTTTGTTTGCTTTCATTCGAATCATTTACTCAAAATATTATTCATTCAAGCTATTCAATTCAATATCCTTTTTTTGATGATTTAGATAAGAAAACATCGAAATATCAACAAAGTAGAATAGACCAACTTCCTTCATCGATAAATCTTTTTAAGATAAACAATGATATTGTTGAGGTTGGTGTTTCAAAAGATAGTATCATTCAATTCGTTTCGATTTATTGTACTGAGAAAAAACAGAGAGTTTCGTTTAAAGATGATAAGGTAGAGTTTTTTGACTTTAATTATAGCCATGATACTTTGTTTTTCGAAAAAACAAGAGTTAATGACTCTTTGATATCGTTAAGTTTCATGTCGGATAGTATTTTTCCAACTAATATTTTTATCAATGACTCCTCATATAACGACTCCTCTTTTCTAATTGATTGGAATTATGATTTTCCCTTAATTTCTTTTTTACAAGAATTTTCATTCTATCCATCAAAAGTGATATTCGGAAGTCCTAAGGTTCTTAAAAGCTACAACTTAGAGTCAGTAAAATGTATTGACCATACTGGCTTTTATTATGCATACAGAGCTGTATTGCAAGACGAGCAATCATCTGAAAATGTTAGTGTGTTTTTGAATTTTATTGAAAAGGAACTATTTAAAGATTAAATTAATTTCTCTAATAGTTTAAACATCTTTCCGTCAGAAGGTTGACAGCCATTTTTAAGCATGGCGAATAATTCTTCTTCTCTTTTTTTGGTGTAGTTTTTTGAAGTGCGATAGGAACGAATAGAGGCTTTTTTGTTTTCAATAGCTTTTATTACTTCCTCGGGTTTAGTAAAACTTACTTCGTTACTTTCTAACCCAATAAGTTCCGCTTTTTCTTTTCCATAGTAGAAATATTTGATGTCGTTATCAGTGGCATATTCTACATATTCCATTTTGGCTAATACTGAGTTGTAAATTACATCACTAAAAACAGAAATATGTTCGTCAACTTTATTGGGATCATTGTCTTTTATTTGTTTCCAAGCACTTGCGTCTATTCCATTAACAGCAAGATATTCTCTGAATTCTTGTTCAAATAATTCTAATTCTTTTAGGGTAAGTCTTCGGAAAATTGGCATTTATTTTTTGTTTTTTTTCTGTCATTCCTGCGAAGGCAGGAATCTTTTAATTTATAACTTTATTGTAGATTCCCGCCATCGCGGGAATGACAATGGTTGGTTGAAGTTGTTTTATTTTTTCAATACAATTCTAAAAGTCGTTCCTTGATCAATTTTAGAATTTAAGACATAAATTTTTCCATTTAATTGCTCTTCCACAATTCGTTTAACGAGACTTAATCCAAGTCCCCATCCTCTTTCTTTGGTTGAGAACCCGGGTTGGAATATTTTTTTGAAGTTTGAGGAAGGAATTCCTTTTCCGGTATCTGTAATGTCAATATGAACTTTGGAACTCAATTTTTGAATATTGAAAGTGACAGAACCTTCTTTGCCGCCAATTGCATCAATAGCATTTTTCGTTAAGTTTTCAATCACCCATTCGAATAGTGATATGTTTATACTCGCTTTAGTATTTTTATCTCCCTCAAGGATTAGCTCTACCTTTTGCGACACTCGTGATCTTAAATAATTGGTCGATTCCTCAACTGCACCATAGATATTCTGTTTAGTAGTTTTGGTCTCTGAGCCAATTTTTGAAAATCGATCTGTAATGGTATTCAATCTCATGATGTCTTTGTTCATTTCTTCAATAGAAGATTCTGGAACACCATCACTTTTTATAATCTCCAACCACGCCATTAAGGAGGATAATGGAGTTCCCAATTGATGAGCAGTTTCTTTGGCCATTCCTGCCCAGACTTGATTTTGTTCTGCTTTTCTGAAAGTGCTAAAGAGAAAATAGGCAACCATCAAGAAAAGAAAAATAATAGTAATCTGTATCCAAGGATAGTACCTCAATTGTTTGAGTAAACTCGATTCAGTATAGTAAATGAAACCAATGTTTTCCTCACCAAATGAAACTCTTATTTTTTCATTCTGTCTTGCCATTTCTTTTACTGTTTGGGAAATGGTAATGCTGTCTTTTATTTTTTCGGAATCAATATTGATTGATCTCTTTATTTTTTTGGTAGCAGAATCTAAGTATATAATTGGAATAGAAGCGGAGTTAAGTATTAATTCGTTTTCAAAAGAAGTTATCAGTGAATCACTTTTGATTTTAAGTTCACTAAATAATTTGGAGTTTCCGTAATGAATAATTTGAAATTGTTGATTAGTGTTTTTAATTGTGATTGGTGAATTAAAATTATCCCAGCTTTTTGCAATTTTTCTTAGAGTATCGTAAAACTGATTTATACTATCAAAATCTTTTTCAGAAATTGGGAAGTCCGTTATAGAATAAGAAGTTTCTCTTTCTCCATTCTTATAATTAACTACTTCTAAAATAAGTGGTGTGTTTTTACTTTTTGATAGGAATGATGAAACGAAAGTGTAATCATTTTGAACTCTATCTGATTCTTTCAAAGCTTTTGCCCAATCCTTAATATTGTCCGATTCTTCAGCTTTTAGCTGATTGAATGTTTGATTCGTTAGGTTTACTAATTGAGCCTGTTTCTTTATGGTTTGACTCCATAATTTCACTCTTAATCGTTCCTCGTTTTGGATTTTCTTGGCGATATAATTGGTGTACCACAAGGAAACTCCTATAATCAATAAAGCAACTATAGAAAGGATGACTTTCCACATTTGCTTGGTCGAATATAATTTTTGTGATTTCAAATGAGTTGTTCGTTTTTCACTACTGAAATATACGCTTTGTTCAATGATTTAGCAATTAATGTTTATTGATGATGTTTTCCAGCATAAAATAGATTCCAGCAACAATGAAAATAGAAACGATAAAATATCTCCAAAAATTGTATCCTCTTGCTTTTTGAGTAGCTGCCATAAAAAAGGCAATGATGACCACCAATATTCCTATGAAAACGTAATACCACATTTATTGTCCAGTTATCCAACGATAGAAATCGTTTCCATTTACTAAAAGAAAAAGAGAGAGAATAACTAAAAACCCAAAGATTTGTGCTTTTTCCATAAAGTTATCGTTTGGTGGTTTTCCAGATATTATTTCATATAGCAAGAACATCACATGACCTCCATCAAGAGCTGGTATAGGTAGGATATTTACAAAAGCTAATGCAATTGATAGGAAAGCTGTAATTTGCCAAAAATCTTTCCATATCCAAACAGGCTTAAACAATTTTGCAATAGTTCCAAATCCCCCTACTTTTTTTGCAGCTTCCTTTTTAGTAAATACAAGTCCAAATTGTTTTACATAGTTACTCAAAGTATTCTTTCCTAATCTTAATCCTTCAGGGAATGATTCTGCAAAAGTATAGCTGAGGTGAGTAGTTTTAAACATCTCATTTATGTTTTGAGGAATACCAAAACCTAATTTAAAAGAAGTATCAAAAACACCATTAAATTTAATTAATTCGGAGTCTCTCTCTACGGTTAAGCTAAATGTATCTTTTCTTTCTGTTTTTAATTTTTTAAGTTCACTAACAAAATCTTTAAAAACCAAAGTAGGTATTCCATTGAGTGATTGAATCTTGTCCTTTTTTTGAATCCCAATATTTGATGCTACCGTATTTGGTAAAACTGTGTCCACCATAGTCGGAAGTTGAGGAAAAAATGCAGGTCTTTCATTTTTCAACATATAATCAATCGCTTCATCAGAAATTACTACTTCCCTTATTTTTCCATTTCTATCGATAGTAAAATTCTTTGATTGATTGATTAAAATTTCATTATTTAACTCTTGGTAACTATCTATTTCTTTTCCTCCAACTGAAATAATTTTATCTCCATCCATAAAGAGATTTGGCCCTCTCAATTCTTCAGCCAAAACTTCATATCCTAAATTAAAATCCTCATTTTTGACATAATCTTTCCCCCAAACATAAGAAATCATGGCATAGATTAATACTGCCAAAATCAAGTTTACCACAACACCACCAATCATTACAATTAACCTTTGCCAAGCTGGTTTTGAACGAAACTCCCATGGTTGAGGTGGTTTTTTCATTTGCTCGGTATCCATGGATTCATCTATCATTCCAGATAATTTCACATAGCCCCCAAGTGGAAGCCAACCCACACCA
>JBMYYT010000115.1:0-7387 GCA_049609665.1 Flavobacteriales bacterium
ATAGTCGGGACCATTATCAAAAGGAAAAACCTCATAAAGATAATTGCCTTCTCTATCTATTCCAACTAAATTATAACTTGTATCTAATACAATTGCATATCTCCACAGCGTATCTGTAAAACAAGTTAAATATTTTTGATTAGGGATAGAGCTTTTAGTATTGTTTTTATAATAACATAAACTTTCATAATCATCTTCTTGAACAAAATTCCTAACTAAAAAATCTTCTTTTTGCATATTACATGAAATAATAAGGGTAATAAATAAAGCTATTTTTATTTGATGTTGTATTTTCATTTTTTTTTATTGTAGTCCTGTGCTTACGGTTTACTGGATTTGTAATCCTGCACTTTTCATCGTGTTTTTACGTTTGCTTGTGTTGTTAGTTCTGTTATGTTAGCTCCGCTGTGCTGGATTTGTAATCCTGCACTTTTCATCGTGTTTTTACATTTGCTTTTGTTGTTAGTTCTGTTATGTTAGTTCTGTTCCGCAGGATTGCAAATCCAGCGGAGCTGGTGCGTTTTCCTTACATATAAGAGTTTTTAATACTTGAGTTTTCATTATTAATGTTATTACTTTTTAATTTGGCTCTGTTATGATAGCTCTGCACGAAGCAGCTCAGCTACTTCGCAGCGGTGAGTATAAGTAGCAAAAGAGTTGAGAGTGTAGATTTATAAGTCATTAAGTTTTTGATTTATTTTGTAACTAATATTAATATTCCAAAAATAACAATTGAAGCTAACCAAGAAATAGGAATTGCAATTAGAAAGCTTATGTCTATTAAAGCAATTCCAACGATAGCGAATAAAATTATTTTAATGTCGTTTTGAAAAGATTTATCTGAGTAAATGATTTTTCTTTCTCTTTTATCAGAAAATATTAAATCCATTATTACCCCAATACCAATCAAAATTGAAGCGCACAAACAAGTTATTTGAAGAAAATCAATTAAATGCCATTGGCCCCTTCTATAACCAAACAATAAAAAAAAGAATATTGGAATATAAAGCGATTTCAAATATTTTTTGAAAAACTTCATAAACATTTACTCACCCTTCAAATTCTCAATCAAGAAATCAGTCATTTTAGTAAACAAGTGTAATCTTGTTTTGCCTCCATAAATCCCGTGGTTTCGGTCTGGGTAGATAAACATATCAAATTGCTTATTTTCTTTAACCAAAGCATTTACCATTTCGTATGTGTTTTGCGGATGCACGTTGTCATCTCCGCCTCCATGAACCAAAAGGAAAGCTCCTTTTAATTTATCAACATGATTAATAGGTGAATTATCGTCATATCCGTCTCCATTTTCTTGTGGAGTTCTCATAAAACGTTCAGTATAAATATTGTCGTAATACCTCCAGTTGGTAACAGGTGCAACGGCAATTCCAGCTTTGAAATAGTCTGCTCCTTTGGTCATACACAACGAAGCCATGTAACCTCCATAACTCCAACCTTGGATTCCGATATTATCGCCATCTGCGTAGGGTAAACTGCCCATGTATTTAGCTGCGGCAATCATGTCTTCGGTTTCGTATTTCCCTAATTGTAAATAAGTTGAATGTTTAAAATCTCTTCCTCTCAACATGTTTCCACGAGTATCTACTGATACTACTATAAATCCTTTCTGAGCCAATAAATGATGCCAAATCATAGTTGTTCCTCCCCAAGAATCAACTACCGTATTGTGTCCTGGTCCATTATATCCAGTCATGAATACAGGATACTTTTTGTTTGGGTCAAAATTGGTTGGTTTTATCATCCAAGCATTTAGCTTAGTTCCTTGTCCATTATCAAATTTAAAAAACTCCTTTCCTCTGAGTCTGTATTTCGTAAGTCTGTGGATTAGAGCTTTGTTATCTTCCAATACTTTAATCTGCTTTCCTTCAGCACTATGTAAAGAGATAAAAGAAGGAGTGTTAGCATCAGAATGATAGTTGATGTAATATTTCATTCCTTTACTAAAACTGGTTGAGTTGTGTCCTTTTCGAGTAGAAAGTTTTTTCTTTCCGGTACCGTCAGTTTTAACTACAAACAATTCCTGTTGGGTTTCATTGGTCTCCGCAGATAAATAATAAATCAACCCGTTTTTTTCATCAACTCCTTGAATTTCAATCACATCCCAATTTCCTTTTGTGATTTGTTTCTCTTTCCCATCAATAGTATTTAAATAAATATGATTGTATCCATCTTTTTCACTCATCCACAAATAAGTGTTGTTGTCTTTGAAAAAAGTAAGGTTGTCATGAATATCAATGTAAGTTTTAGCAGTTTCTGTATAAAAGCTTTACTTGAGTATTCAATTGTTTTTTGAGCTGATTTAGATTCACAATCGACCATCAAAAGCTCAATTTTATTTTGTAATCTATTTAATTTTGTAATACACAGTTTATTAAAATCCTGTGTCCAGTTTATTCTTGGAATATAATATTCTTCTTTATCTTCAATTGCAACAGGTGTAGTAGTTTGAGTCCAAATATCATGAATAGAAACACTTATTTTAGAATTGTCTTCTCCGGCTTTTGGATATTTAAATTTATAGACTCTTGGATATAAATTTCCGTAATATTCCAATTGAAATTCTTTCACCTCACTTTCATCAAAAGTTAAAAAAGCAATTTTTGATCCGTTAGCATTCCATTCAAACCCTTTGTGAATAGAAAATTCTTCTTCGTACACCCAATCAGTTGCCCCATTAATAATCTTGTTCATTTCACCGTTAAGTGTAATTTGGTTCTCTTTTCCAGTTTCCAAACTTTTGAAAAATAAATTATTTTCTCTCACAAAAGCAACATGAGTTCCAGCTGGAGATATTTCGGCAAGCCTTTGTTTTCCTAATTTTTTATTCGAAAGTGGTGTGGTTTTTTTAGTTTTTATATCATAAATATAATAGTATGATTTACTTGATCTTCTATAGATTGATTCTTGTTCTGTCGCAATCAAAACCTTTGTTTCGTCAGCATTAAATTGATAGGCATCAATGGAAATTGATTTTCCATCTTCGTCTTTTAAATCACTGGATGATAGCACTGTTCCTACTTTTTCGTAAGTAGCATAAGAGAATTTATTTATTTCTTGTCCAGTTGCACTTCTTCCCAAAGTTGTGAAATTTTCACCATCATTCATTGAACGAACACCTCGTACAGATTTTCCATAAAACTCACCCGAATACCAAATTTTTTGATTGGTTAATTCATTTTCAGGATTTATTACTGGTTTAGGAGCTTCCTTTACTGTTTTTACAACAGGAGCTTGACTTGCAAGTTTTGGTCCTTCGCAGGATGTGAATCCAAAAACAATAGGAAGTGCAAGAGCTATAGGTATTAATGTGATTTTCATTGTTGTTTATTTTTTAACTAAGGAAACGAATATAAGGAAATTTGTATAAGACTAAAAGTATAAAAGGGTTAATGGGAGCTTTTAAAGGAGGAGTGGAATTCTTTATTATTAAAAATGATTATTGTCATATGACTAATCCCTGTATTTTTATTTATATTTGTTCTAAATAAGAATAGTAAGTGAAATTATCAGAGTATAAAAATAATTCGGAATTTACAATCAAAGAGGTTTTAGAATCCGATTTTGACAGCAAACTGATGGAATATGGAATCATACCAGGTGCATCAGGAAATATTTTGAATAGGGCACCATTTAATGGACCTATTTACATTTCTATTGGAACACAAAAAATTGCTATTCGTAAAATTGAAGCTTCCTATATAATCTTAGAATGAACAAACTTAAAGTAGCATTAATAGGAAATCCCAATGTAGGAAAAACTACTTTGTTTAACCGTCTTTGTGGGGTTAATCAGAAAACCGGGAACTATCCGGGAGTTACGGTTGATAAAAAAATAGGTAAATTCAAACACCTTGATTATCAAATAGAAGTAACAGACTTACCAGGTTTTGATAGTATTTATCCAAAATCATTGGATGAAGAGTTAGTCGTAGATTTTTTAAAGAATAATTCCGGTGAAAATAAGGTAGATAAAGTTGTGTTTGTTGCAGATGGAACTAACATTAAGAAAAACTTGTATTTACTTTCTCAAATTAAGGATTTGGGATACGATATTGTATTGGCAATTAACCTCATTGACATTGCGAAGCGAAAAGGAATAATAATCAATACAGAGTATTTATCCAAAGAATTCGGAATTCATGTGGTTAATATATCGGCAAGAAAAGGGGAAGGATTAGATGAATTAAAGACAGCTTTGTTCCTTGAAACACCCGAAGCTAAAGCAGATGATTTAAAATATTTGAAAGTTGAAAATAGAGCTGTTTTAGAAGAGTTTGTAATTAAAAATGGTTCGTCAAATAGCTATAAATCATTTTTGAGTATTACTCAAGAAAATGCGCTACCAGAGATTAATATCAAAAAATGGAAAACAGAGGAAGCTATTCTGAGGTACCAATATGTAAGAAAAGTAATGGAGAATTCCATTTCCACTGACAAGTCTTTGGCTACAGATTTATCCTCAAGATTAGATAAAGTTTTGATGCACAAAGTCTGGGGATACTTGATATTCTTGGGAGTGTTGTTAGTGATTTTCCAATCTGTTTTTTCTTTGGCACAGATACCTATGGAATGGATAGGAACACTTTTTTCATGGTTGAGTGACTCAGCAAAGTCTGGATTATCAGAAGGTAGTTTCACCAATTTTATCACAGGAGGTTTAATTCCAGGATTAGAAGGGGTAGTGATTTTTATTCCACAAATTGTAATTCTTTTTTTCTTCTTTGCTCTGCTTGATGAGAGTGGTTATATGAATCGAATCATCTTCCTGATGGATAGATTAATGCAGAAAGTAGGAATGAGTGGAAAAAGTGTAGTTCCGCTAATTTCAAGCTTTGCGTGCGCAGTGCCAGCAATCATGGCTACGCGAACTATTGAAAATAAACGGGAGCGATTAATTACCATTTTGGTAGCCCCATTACTCACTTGTTCTGCACGATTGCCTGTTTACACAATTTTGATAGGTCTATTAGTCCCAAATGATGAATATGTAGGGTTTATTAGTGTTCAAGCGTTGGTTTTATTAGGAATGTATTTACTGGGTTTAGTAACTTCTGCATTGGCTGCTCTTGTTTTCAAATACATTATCAAAAATAAATACCGAAGTTTTTTTATTACCGAAATGCCACGTTATTTGGTTCCTAATTTCAAAAATGTATTATTTACTATTTGGGAAAATACCAAAGCTTTTGTGTGGAATGCAGGGAAGATAATTGTTGCGGCTTCCATTATTCTGTATGTGCTGGGAGCAAATGGCGGAGAGAAATTTGACAAAGCTGAAGAAACTGTTACAGCTCAATATTCTTCCTTGAAGGGAAAAGAATTATCAGATCAAATTAAAACTTATCGAATGGAAAATTCCTATTTGGGAATGATGGGTAAAAGCATTGAGCCAGCTATTGAACCTCTGGGTTATGATTGGAAAGTTGGAATAGCTCTTATTAGTTCCATTGCGGCTCGTGAGGTGTTTGTTGGAACAATATCAATTATTTATAGCATCAATTCAGACGAAGATTTAACCATAATGCAAAAGTTAGATAAAGAAATAAATGCTAATACTGGCAAACGAACTTTCAATTTTGCTACGTGTATTTCTTTGTTGTTGTTTTATGCATTTTCGTTGCAATGTATGAGCACAATTGCAGTAACTTACAAAGAAACTAAATCTTTAAAATGGACTACTATCCAGTTTTTGTATATGACAATTCTGGCATATGTAGTATCTTTAATCGCTTATCAAATTTTAAGTTAAATGCAGGATATTTTACTTTACATAACATTTTTTGGAGCTATTTTTTATTTTGGCTACCGTTTGTATTCCACTTTTTTTAAGAAAGAAAAGAATTGTGGTAATGGAGATTGTGGGTGTTGATTATTTATTCTCGATACTAAATAATTTCCTTCTCCGTCAATTATTTCACTCGAATTGACAAAACAATTTGTTTTTTTATGATAAGCTCAGTGTCAGTTCGAGTGTTTTTTATTGATGCAATGCAGAAATAAAAAATGTATCGAGAACAAACGATTTCATTTTTGAAAATCATCAATTATTAAGTATCTTTAGACCAACAAAAAAAGCAATTATATCTCATGGCAAAAGTTCACAATTATAGTGCAGGACCCTGCATTCTTCCTCAAGAAGTGTTAAAAGAAGCTTCTGAATCAGCTCTTAATTTTGATGGATTAGATTTATCCATTTTAGAAATCTCTCACCGTAGTGCAAATTTTGTTGCTGTGATGGACGAGGCTGTTGCGTTAGTAAAAGAATTATTGGAAGTTCCAGAAGGATATTCGGTTTGTTTTGCTCAAGGTGGTGCAAGTCTTGGTTTTTTAATGTCTGCTTACAATATGATTGGCGACAACAAAAAATCTGGGTATTTGAATACTGGAACTTGGAGTAAAAAAGCGATTAAAGAAGCACATTTTTTAGGGGAGGTGGATGTTGTGGCTTCATCAGAAGACAAAAACTTTTCCTACATTCCAAAAGGATACGAAGTGCCTTCTGATTGCGATTATTTACATTACACTTCAAATAACACGATTTTTGGAACACAGTTCAAGGAAGTACCTAATACTTCGGTTCCTTTAGTTTGCGATATGAGTTCCGATATTTTTAGTAAAAAAATAGATGTGTCTAAATTTGATTTAATTTATGCAGGAGCTCAAAAGAATTTAGGACCAGCTGGTGCAACACTTTATATTGTTAAAGACGAAATTTTTACCAGAAATAGAATTCAAATTCCAACTATGTTGAATTTGAAAACTCATATTGATAAAGATTCAATGTTTAATACTCCGCCTGTTTACTCAATATATGTTTCTATGTTAAACTTGAGACATTTAAAGAAAATAGGAGGGATAGAGGCTCAACAAAAAATTAATGAGGAGAAAGCAAGAATCTTATATGCTGAGATTGACAGAAATCCACTTTTCAAGGGAGTAGCTGCTGAGGAAGATAGAAGTAACATGAATGTAACTTTTGTATTAACGGACGAGAGCAAACAAGCTAAGTTTGACGAAATGTGGCAAGCCGCAAACATCAGTGGAATTAAGGGCCACAGAAGTGTAGGAGGTTACAGAGCATCTATGTACAATGCTTTGCCAGTTTCTTCTGTGCAAGTGCTGGTGGATGTGATGAATTCACTTAGTTAAATCTATAGAAAATGAAAGTATTAAAAATCTCAATTATTATTTTAATTGGGATTTTTTTTATGTTTTTTATTCGAGAATTACTTTTTAATATTTTCATTCCAGACCCATGTGATTATCATAACCATAGAAGAGAAGAAGGATTTATTATTAGAAATTTTTATTATTTTCAGGGCTTACTGGCTATCATCCAGAACCAAATACATTGAATAATATCCTA
>JBMYYT010000116.1:0-7363 GCA_049609665.1 Flavobacteriales bacterium
GATGGAGATTATGCTGTAATTGTGAAAAGAGGTGTTTGTGTAGACACATCTGATTGTGTAAACATTAATACTGCAAGTATTTATGAAAATAATTTGATTAATTTATTTACTATTTATCCAAACCCTGCAAATAGCGTTATCAGAATAACTTCGTCTAATGATTTAAAAATTAAATCAGCTATAATAATAGATTTAACAGGCAAAGTGGTTTTGACATCCAATAACAGTTTTAGTGAGATAGATATCCAAAAACTACCAAAAGGAATGTACTTTTTGGAATTGAATACTGAGAAGGGAATAACAACTATGCGATTTGTTAAAAGCTAATAACTACTTTATTAAATTAAAAAGCATCAATCTAAGAGATTGATGCTTTTTAATTTACTGCATTTACAGCTGTTTTCTGATGAATGTGATACCAATATTAATCGAATTAAACGATAATTATAATAAATTGTTTAATATACAGTAAAAGTATTAACCTTGGTTTATCTATAAGTAAAAGCTCCCTGACCAACATCATTCATTCCATTCTCTACTTTATTTCCTTTTAATATTACATTAGTTAATGTAATTGTGTTTGGGAAATGTAAATTATGAATTGCTCCTCCAGTACTAAAGGCATAATTATCAATTAAACTACAGTTATTAATAGTAGACGTAACACCTCTTCTATTTACTATTGCTCCTCCATATCCATAATAATCAGTATTGGCTTTGTTCCCGCTCATCAAGCTATTGGATAAATCAAAATTCGCATCCACTCCATTGTAGATTACACCTCCCAAAACCAATCCATGAAAGCTTGCTACACAGTTTCCTGTTGCGACACAATTTGTCATCACACAAGATCCTTTCCTTCCATTGTAAATAGCTCCACCATAAGAATTTGAATTTTGTTTTGCAATGGCAGAGTTACAAATAAAGCTTGAATTTGTAATGGTCATTCTTCCTTTATTATAAATTGCTCCACCTTTTGTATGGCCATTATTAGAGATTTCGGCTTTGTTGCTTTTAAACGATACTTCATTCAAAATTAAGTTTCCTCGGTTGTAAATTGCTCCTCCTTCTTTTGTTTGTCCATTCTGAAGTTTAACCTTACTAATTGATAACGTAACTTTAGGATAGATATAAAAAATTCTTCCCAAATTACTCCCATCAATTAACGATAATGAACTATCTACACCCATTATAACTATATTCTTGTCTATTATGATTTGTCCTGAAGTAAGTAAAATTGGGTTTCCATTTGTGCTTGCATCAAATACTATCGTATCACCCGAACAAGAAGTAGAAACTAAATCTCTCAATGATCCAGGACCGTTGTCATTTGAATTCGTTACGGTTTTACTGCCATTTCGAAGTATAGTCAAGTTTAATATAACAATACTGTCGCATCCCGCTATATTAGTAAATGTATCGCTTGCAGTTGTATTATTTTGGGTATAAGTTACTCCATTTATCCAAGTAAAATCACCACAAGAAATCACTGTATCTGTTACTGGAATAGGTGAAGATACTGTGATATTAATAGAAGCTGTATTTGAACAACCATTGGTATCAGTCCCTGTTACAGTATAGGATTTAGTTCCAGCCGAAGCTGGAGTATAGGAAACACTATCTGTTACGCTATTGTCCCATGTATAACTTGCAGCACCACTTCCATATAACACAACTGGATTACCTAAGCATATCGAATTAGCATCCGAGTTAGCTACTACTGTTGGTAAAGCATTGACAGTAATATCTATCGAAAAAGAACAATCACTTACACTATCACTTGTAGCCGTATAGGTTGTTGTACCAACAGGAGGAATAAAAGCCACTCCAGACACAACTCCATTATCCCAGGTAACATTACCACCAACAGTAGAAGATGCAGAAAGCGTTAATGATTCTCCAGGGCAAAGTGAAGTATCAGAAACTGATACAGTTAAACCGATACATAATGGTGTAATAATAATCTCACCGTTTCCATTTCTTATATTATTTGTAAAAGTTAGATTAGCAGCTGTAGGAATAACATAAGATGATCCTCCTCCTCCTCCGGACCCCCAATTACCACCACCAGCACCTCCGCCATACCAGCCTCCGCCACCACCACCACCACCTCTGGTGTTAATTCCTCCATCTCCACCAAATCCAAAACATCCTCCGTTTCCTGCAGCATTAAGTCCCCCAGGACCATCATGAGCAGATCCTCCTTGACCACAAGCACCCCCTGTACCTCCAATAGTATTAGTACCTCCAAAAACTCCGTAGTTTCCACCAGCACCACCACCGTTTCCTCCACCTCCACCTCCACCTCCAGGTGAGCATGAGCAGTCTCCTGAACAACTTCCAACACCCGAATTTCCTCCTGCAGTAGCCGTTCCCGTTCCTCCAGTATTTGCAGCTTCATTGGAAGATTTACCTCCAAAACCACCTGGATAACCTCCACCACCACCATCATTATTATCACAGGTAGCTCTTCCTGCTCCACCTCCTCCTCCAGCAACAACAATACGATTGGCAAATGTATTTCCGCCTTGACGAACATCAGAAGCTCCTCCTCCATTCTCACCAGATAAAGCACTACCCCCTGTTCCTCCTCCTGCTGCGCCCCCTCCGTTATATCCGCTTGTACCGCCTACATATATACTTAATACCTCTCCCGGTGTTACACTTACTTCTCCGCTGATATAACCTCCAAGACCTCCACTAGAATTTCCATGGTCAGCACCCTTTGCACCATAAGCTTCAATCTTAATCTCAGTTACCCCAGCAGGAACCGTATAGGTTTGAACAGAACCCGTATAACTAAAAGTTGTTGGAGTCTGAGACATTGCTCCAGATCCCCAGAGAATTATCATTAATAAAACGAGTGATTTTTTAATGTAATTTTGTGTTATTCGTGTCATCATAATAAAGTTTTTTCTTTTGGTTAAATGCAAGTTTTGTAATTAGTTGTAGTACCTATATTTCTCTTCCACTTATTTATACATAGAAGTGATCATTCAGGAATACAAATGTATCCAAAGGAATTTTTTATCAATGTTTCAAGGCGTGACAAAATGTGACAAAGCGTGACAGACTGTAACTCTTGAACTAATTATTGAAAAATGAGATGTTTTAAATGGCTAAGGCAAGCTCTTGAATACTCACACTATCAGGAGTTTCAATTTTTTTGTGGAGGCGGCTTTTAATTTGACGGATGGCGGATGTCCCAATACCTAACATAAGGGCCATTTCCTTATTCCCTAATTTCAAACGGGACAATGCCATAAAACGCACTTCGGATGCAGTTAAGTTGGGATACTTTTTCTTTAATCGGTCAAAAAATCCGGCATGTACTTCTTCAAAAAGTTGAGTGAATTCTCGCCAATGCTTATCCGTTAACAAACTGGCTTCTTCCAATTGTTTTTGAGAAACTGAAGGTTCGGTATTTTTAGATTCATTGCTGTTTTTAAGATTCTTTTCAAGCGCCTCAATTTCTTTGTTTTTCTCAATCATTGAATTCTGGAAATCAACCAATTTATTATTAGCATTCTCTAATTTTTGAATAGCTAATTGCTTTTCAATTATAATTTTTTGAAGTTTATTTTTTACTTTCAATCTATACCTAACATAAATAAGTAAAATAATGACTGTAAATAAAACAAGAAATAAAATGGTTGCATTACGTACCCATATTCGATTCAATTGATTCTGCTGTTCTTTTACTTCTTTTAATCTTTGTTTTTCATTCTCAATGCGTTGCTTGGCTCTAATAAGTTTTCGTATATCAAACAATTTGGATAAACTGTCTTTTACAACTAAAGTAGAATCTAAATAATTAGCAGCCAGCTGCGGATTTCCTTTGTAAGAAGCTATTTTGGACTTAAGCAAAAATATCTCTTCAAGTAGAAAGTAATAATCTGACCCATGCACGTAATTATATGCCTCATCGACTAATACACTTGCCATATCGATGTTAGATTCAATAAGTTCAATTTTACTTAATTGTATTAATGCTTGGGGCACTAATCTCCAATCTTCATCCGATTTGGCTATTCTAAGATTTTTTTCTAACAGAGGTTTTGCCTTGGCTAAATTCCCTTCTAATAAATAGATGTTTCCTAAATCTCCCGAGGTTATTCCTTCCCAAATTGTGTCTTTGACTTCTATTGCTTTATCGAGGATAATATCAAAATAATATTTGGCTGAATCTATTTTTTTTACTTTTATATAGCTATTAGCCAAAAAGTTATAATTAAGAGTTTCATAATAGTAATTATACAAAGGTGACTTGGCATCCTTAGATTTGACAAAGTATTTTATTGCATTTTTATATTCTCTAAACTCAAAGTATACCTTACCGAGTTGATACAAGCATATTTTTTTTAATGGAAACTCACTGGAACTGACTTTCTCTAACAATTGTGCCGTGCGTTCATAATGCTCAAAACCAAGTCCATAATCATTATGGAAACTATAATAGTAATTGGCTAACAAGTTTTGGGCACGTATTTCTAACCAGAGTACATTTTCTTGTTTTGCAATAGTTTCAAGCTCTTTTATTTTTTTAACCGTAAATTCTTTTGAAAAACTGCGATTATAATGAAAATAATGAGCACGTATTAACATTGCCTCCATCTCCAGACCTCTATCTCCATTACTTTTTGCTAAATTCTCAATAAATTCAATCCTATTGAAAAAATCTACAGAATCCATATGGCCAATACCCATCTCATAAAAAGGAGTGAGTTGTATGGTTCGCTTTGAATGAGTAGAATTAACTAAAGAGTCAATATTTCCCATTAAAGAAAATTGAGAACTACAGGAAATGTTTGCGGTTGCAAAAAGAAGCACAGTTATTCCCCATGAAAAAACAAGATTATGTTTAACTCCCTTCAATTTCTAATTTTTTATAATTTCATATAAAGTCATACTCATTAATCGCATTTTAATTTACCTACAAAAATGATCACATCCTCAACACCAATTTCTTATAAAATAAAGGTGCCGCAATTGAAAAAACAACAGAAACCAAAAACAAAAACAAAAAATAAAAACTTATAATTAAAGTTGGAGAACTAATAATTTTTGAGGATTCATAGACTTGTTCCTTATACTCCTCATAAGTTTCATACTGAGGAAATGATTTTTGAACTTTTTCAAAATCCTCATTAAGAGCCATTTCTATTCTTAATTCTCTAAATTTCTCAAGAAATTGTGGATTAATAAATTTTAAATAGATAAATAAGAAAATACCTACTAACACAATATACTTACCAGCTTGTTTTAAGCTATTCTTGAAATTCGTAGCAAAAGGATAAAGTTTTTTTTCTTCTTTAATTTGTAAAAACATAGAAAGAATAACTACGGCCAAAATAAAAAATATATTGAAGAACGCTCCTGTTCTAAAATGATGTGATACATTAAAATTAAAAAGCAGCAGTTGGATAATCATCCAAACTGCTGCTAATACTAATGGTAATTGTTTTATCTTATTCATCTACCCATTCATTGACGCCAAAAATTCGGCATTAGTTTTAGTGTTTTTCATTCTGTCTTTCATGAACTCCATTGCTTCTATTGGATTCATATCAGCCAAATACTTTCTCATAATCCACATACGTTGAAGAGCTTCTTTGCTCATCAATAAGTCTTCTCTACGTGTTCCTGATGCAGTAATATCAATAGCTGGATAGATTCTTCGGTTAGCAATTTTTCTATCCAATTGCAGTTCCATGTTCCCTGTTCCTTTGAATTCCTCAAAGATAACTTCGTCCATTTTAGAACCAGTATCCGTCAATGCTGTTGCAATGATAGATAGTGAACCTCCATTTTCAATTTTTCTTGCTGCTCCAAAAAATCTTTTTGGTTTGTGCAATGCATTTGCATCAACACCTCCAGAGAGGACCTTTCCAGAAGAAGGAGAAACTGTATTATAAGCTCTTGCCAAACGTGTTATAGAATCTAACAAAATACAAACATCGTGTCCACATTCAACCATTCTTTTGGCTTTTTCAAGCACAATATTAGCTACTTTTACGTGTCTTTCAGCAGGTTCATCAAATGTTGAAGAAACAACTTCAGCATTCACGTTTCTTGCCATGTCTGTTACCTCTTCAGGTCTTTCGTCAATCAATAAGATTATCAAATATACTTCTGGATGGTTTTCAGCAATTGCATTCGCAATATCTTTCAATAAAACCGTTTTACCAGTTTTTGGCTGTGCCACAATCATTCCTCTTTGTCCTTTCCCTATTGGAGAGAACAAATCCATAACTCTTGTAGACATAGTTTCTTTACTGTGACCAGTAATTTCCAATTTCTCGTCTGGAAACAAAGGAGTTAAATGCTCGAAAGGAATTCTATCTCTAATAAAAGAAGGTTCTCTCCCATTTACCTTTTCAATGCTTAATAATGGAAAATATTTTTCTCCTTCTCTCGGAGGACGAATATCTCCATAAACCGTATCTCCTGTTTTAAGTCCAAATAATTTTACTTGAGAATTGGATACATAAACATCGTCAGGAGATGATAAGTAGTTATAATCCGATGATCTCAGAAAACCATATCCATCATTCATCAGCTCAAGTACACCCTCATTTTTGATTAATCCATCAAAATTGTATCCGTGCAATTCAGCAGGATTTTTTTTTGGTTTATTTCTGTTATTATTTCTATTCTCAGAGTTTCTATTGTTGTTTCGGTTGTCAGAGTTTTTAGTATCTGAATTTCTTCTATCTGAGTTTCTATTTTCTTTACTATTGTTATCCTGATTGTTTTTTTTATTTCCTTTATAATAAGGGTTATTAGGATTATTCAATTCAGCTTTTGTAGGGATGTAATCGTCACCTTTTAAACCTGTTTTTGAAGCTTTTGAATTATCTCTTTTGTTGTCTGATTTAGTTGAACTACTATCTTTCGACTCCTCTTTTTTAGGGTTCTCTTTCTTGCTCTCCGATTTTTCAGCTCTTGGTTTTTTCTCTGCTTTAGGTGCAGATTCTTTTGTTTTTGAAGCAGGTTTTTCTTCTTCAACTTTTTTTGAAGCAATTGGTTTTAAAGCCTGCTCATCCAAAATTTTATAAATTAAATCCTGTTTTTTAAGGTTTAATTTTTTGATGCTAAGTGATTTTGCTATTTCTTTTAACTCTGGCAATAGCTTACCTGATAATTCTTTAATGTCGTACATATAATTTTGTAAAATTGTTTTAGTCTAATTATTATTTTAATATGTTTTTTAAATAATAAATTTGGCGAATGCCATATCTTGTAGTTGTGTTAGTAATAAAAAAGAAAATTTTTATTGATTCTGTTAAGAACGAAGAAACGACTGTATTTATTTCTTCTTTACAATAATACGACTATTTTTTATAATTTTACAAAAAAAGAA
>JBMYYT010000117.1:0-7363 GCA_049609665.1 Flavobacteriales bacterium
TGCATTTGCGGGAATGAACTTTATGTTGCCCAATACCTATTCTTATGAACAGGTGTTTACAATATTGAACAAAATAAACTTGGATTATAAAGCCAAAGAGCAACTATTCAGAACCATGATCTTTAATGTAATTGGACGAAACGTTGATGACCATACCAAAAACTTCGGTTTTAATATGAACACAAAAGGAGAATGGAATTTGTCTCCCTCTTATGACTTAACTTTCAGTTATAATGATAATTTTAATCGGGTTACCCCGCATTTTTTGTCTATAAATGGTAAAAATGATAATTTTAATCTGAACGATATGCTCTATATTGCCAAGGAATATTCAATCAAAAATCCTAAGAAAATAATTAATGAGATAAACACAAGTTTTCTTCAATGGAAAAAAATTGCTGAGGAGCTTGATATTTCTAAATCAACAACTGAGTATATACAAGGCAAACTCAAAACGTTTCCCTATACCGTGAAATAAAAAATTTATAACTTACAAAATTTACTAATTTAGTAAAGCAGGTTAATTTTAAATCGTACGAATTATATTTTTAAAATGAAAAAAAAATCATTTCTTATTCTTCTTTTCAGTTTAAACCTCACGATTTTTGGTCAGAATTACGTTTCATATTTTACTGGAAATTCGACTGACACACTAACCCAACCCTATGGAGGAATCTGTTTAATGGGAGGTGCTACAGATAATGATGAAGCCATAAAATGGTTATTAAAAAAAGCAAATGGAGGTGATGTTTTGGTTTTGAGAACCTCTGGAAGCAATGGGTACAACAATTATATGTATTCAAGTCTTGGAGTCTCTGTTAACTCCGTTGAAACTATAGTTTTCAATAACCGAACTGCAAGTTATGACAACTATATTCAACAAAAAATTAATCAAGCTGAAGCAATTTGGATTGCAGGGGGAAACCAATGGAATTATGTTTCATATTGGAGAAACTCCCCCGTTGATAGTCTCATTAACAAAGCAATTAAAACAAGAAACATTGCTATCGGTGGCACAAGTGCTGGCATGGCAATTTTAGGCGGATTGTATTTCACTGCTCAAAATGGTACAGTTACTTCCTCTTCAGCACTTTCTAATCCTTTTAATTCAAAGGTCACAGTAGATTCGGCCTCGTTCATTTCAAATAAATATTTATCACATATAATCACTGACACACATTATGATGACCCGGATAGAAAAGGAAGGCATGTAGTTTTCTTGTCCAGAATTTTAATTGATTATGGCATTAAAGCAAAAGGCATTGCATGTGATGAATACACAGCAGTATGTCTTGACACCAATGGAATTGCAGTAGTTTATGGAAATCATCCAACCTATGATGACAATGCTTACTTCATTCAAACTAATTGTGAACTTAGCTCCATAACACCAGAAAATTGTACTTCGGGCAATCCATTAAACTGGAACCTTGGAAACAAAGCAATAAAAGTCTATTCAGTAAAAGGCACAGTGGCAGGAACTAATTATTTAGATTTAAAAGATTGGCAAACTGGATTTGGGGGGACTTGGGAGAACTGGTTCGTTAACAATGGAATATTAATTCAACAATCTGGAAATCAACCTAATTGCAATGGAGTTTCCGTTTCAGAAATCAGAAAACATAATTCAACTGAAATATACCCTAACCCTAGCAGTGGAGAAATCACAATCAATTTTAAAAAAACTAAATCTATTCCAAAGTCTTTAAAAATTCTAAATTCATTGGGACAAACTAAAAGAATCATTAATGAAATTAGCACTAATGAATTAAAATTGAGAATTGATAAACTTCCTACAGGCATTTATTTTATTGAGTTTACGTTTTATGACAATTCCAAACAGATTAAAAAATTAATTATATCCTCTAATACTTTTTAAAAAAAAATTATTAATAGCAATGTAAAAATCAACTATGTCACATCAACTTCAACACTTAATAGAGGCTGAACGAAAAGCAGAAATTCTATTTCAAGAAATTGAAAATAGAAAAATTGTACAGACCGGAAAAACTGAAAAACAGTTAAATAAAGAAGTTTTTGACCTTGCATTTTCCATGTTTGGAATTAAAAAATATTGGCACAAACGTATAGTTCGTTCTGGGAAAAACACCTTGTTGCCTTATAAAGAAAATCCACCCAACTTAACAATTCAGGAAGATGACATTTTATTTTTTGATTTTGGGCCTGTGTTTGACGATTGGGAAGCAGATGTTGGAAAAACTTATGTTGTGGGAAATAATGTCAAAAAATTAAAGCTAAAACAGGATGTTGAAGCTGCTTGGCACGAAGGAAAAGCTTTTTATCAAAAAAATAAAGAAACCTTAACTGGAGCTGATTTTTACAATTACACCAAAGAATTAGCTCAAAAATACGGCTGGAAATATGGCAATCATCATAGTGGGCATTTAATTGGTAATTTTCCTCACGAAACAATTTTAGGAGAAGAAGAAACAAATTACATTCATCCTAATAATCATGAACTAATGAGTGATTTAGATAAAAATGGAAATGAAAGGTTCTGGATATATGAAATTCATCTTGTTGACGAAGAACTAGAAATCGGTGGTTTCTTTGAGCAATTGGTTTCTTAAATTTTGTTTGAAATGGAATACACTTTTATGATATTAATGATTTTAGCTTTTTGTCTGAATATCTTATGGTATTCAGTAAAAGTGATTTTAAAAAAATATGGATACCCAGTTAATTGGTTTTGGAATCATCTAAACGACATTCCAAATATGTTTAAACTTGCCAAAAGAAGTGACCAGAAAAATGAAAAAAGAAGGTATTATCTTATGATATATACTTTATTAACTGGAATGATAGCTTTTATTGTAATTGCATTTTTACACTTTAGCATTTGAATTAATAACTTTCTACATTTAAAACATACCTTTGTTCCAAATTAAATAACAACATGCACACAATCTATTCTCAAAACTGGAAAGACTATGAACTCATAGATGCTGGCAATGGCAAAAAGCTTGAAAGATGGGGAACAATTCATACCATTCGTCCAGATAGAAATGCTTATTTTCCAGCTGTGTTGACTGAGAAAGAGTGGATTGAAAAAGTTGATTTTGAGTTCATTGAAAACACTTCTACATCGGGAGAATGGATTCAAAGAACCGAAGGAATAAAACCGGAATGGCAAATCAAATACGGAAAAGCGGTTTTCAATATTAGGCTTACTCGATTCAAACATGTTGGGTTATTTCCTGAGCAACAAACGAATTGGGATTTTCTGCAAAACAAAATTCAGAAAGATCAAAAATTACTGAATTTATTTGGGTACACCGGAGCTGCTTCTGTTATTGCAAAACTCAATCATGCCGAAGTTTACCACTGTGATAGTGTAAAAAATGTGATTAATTGGGGAAAAGAAAACATGGAATCATCAGGTGTTGAAGGAATCAAATGGGTATTGGAAGACGCCTTAAAATTCGCACAAAGAGAGGTAAAACGTGGAAACAAATACAAAGGAGTAATCATGGATCCTCCAGCTTTTGGTATTGGAGTGAAAAAAGAAAGATGGAAATTGGAAGATAAATTCACCGATTTATTGAAGGCAAGCAGAGACTTAATTGAAGATAAAGGATTTATTATTATCAATACTTATTCTCCCAAATTATCAGCCAAAGAAATAAAAGGAATTACCAGTTCAATTTTTAGCAATCAAAAAGTTGAAATTTCCAGGCTTTCCATGAAAACTACTACAGGAAAAAGACTTGATTTTGGCGAATTGACGAGAATTCAGTTTTAGTATTTAATTTAGTGATTCACAAACCACATTGTCATTCCTGCGAAGGCAAGAATCCCAATCATCTGGCTGATTCTCCTCTTTAGATTCCTGCTTGCGCAAGAATGACATTAAAAAAAAGAATAAAACGGTAATTTCTCTGTTACTTATTTATACTTAAACATTGTATAAATAAAAATGCGAATTCTACTTTTAATAATTGGTTTCCCAATATTTTTTAATTCCTGCAAACAAGGTTTTGGCAAAGACAATGATTTTTCAAAACCAGCATCGGTTAATTCCATTGAAAAGGTTGCGGAAAAATTGCCTATCCCCTATTCCAAAATTGAAAATAGAAATCAAATTATTGAGAATTTAAAACAGAAAGTTGCGGAAAACAAACCTTTGATAGTTCATGTTTTTGTTCCGCTTTGCGACAATGAAAATCAAGGAATTGTTCCTACTACCCCAAAACTTGGAAATGGATTAGACTTGAGAAACAACCTATACTGGGGAGTTCGTCATGGGATGCGAACAATTTTCAAAAACAATCCAAATTGGAAAAAGAAGCATCTATTTAATCCTTCAGATTCGAATTTATTGGAAAGAGTAATTTTCAGAAGAAACTACAATAAAACAGAGGTAATTCTGATAATGGATGCTTATCGAGGAGATAGAATGAAAGAATGTTTGGAAGATTATTTCAATGGATTAGCAGAAAATAAAATGGACACGATTGTGATTGATAGTATTTCATATCCTGCTTTCGGCAATGCCGATTTGTTGGTTTTCAATGGTCATAATGGGCTTATGGATACTGACATTTCTTTTGAGGTTACTCAAAAAAATATTCGTCAAAAAGATGCAATATCTATTTCATGCAGTTCTATGTATTACTTTGACCAATTCTATAAAAAGACAAACTCATATCCTTTGGTCACAACCGAACATAGTCTTTATCCTGGCGGATTTATTTTGGATGGAATATTAGATAAATGGGCAACTTTATCTTCAGATGAATTAATACGACAAGAAGCAGGAAATCAATATCATAAAGTAAAAAAGTGTGGAGTTAAAGGTGCCAGAGGAATTTTTCATACAGGGTGGTATGAAGAGTATTAGATTGAAACAAAAAAAATGTCATTTCCGAGAAATCGGAAATCTTTTATGAATTGAATGATTCTCTTGATATTAGATTCCTGCCTGCGCAGGAATGACATGAAGAAAGAGAAATGAGAATGATATTAATTATTCCCAAACAAATGCCTAAACACTTCTTCTATTTTACCTACAAGAATAAGCTCAATATCAAAATCCTTTTGCTTGATTCCTTTATTGTATTTAGAAATAATCATTTTGTCAAAACCAAGCTTCTGAGCCTCAGTGATTCGCTGATCAATATGTGATACGGGTCTGATTTCTCCTGTTAATCCAACCTCAGCGGCAAGAGCAATGTCTTTTCCAACTGGCATATCCACATTAGAAGAAAGCACTGAAGAAACCACTGCTAAATCAATTGCGGGGTCGTTTACTTTAATTCCTCCTGTGATATTAAGAAATACATCTTTGGTTCCTAATTTAAATCCGCATCGTTTCTCTAATACTGCCAATAGCATATTTAATCGCTTGGTATCAAAACCAGTAGTTGTACGTTGAGGATTCCCATAAGCGGCAGTACTCACTAACGCCTGAACCTCAACTAACATGGGTCGCATTCCTTCCATAGTGGAAGCTATTGCAACTCCACTCAATTCTTCGTCAGTATTATTGAGTAATACATCTGTAGGGTTTTCAACTGGAATCAAACCACCAGTTTGCATTTCGTAAATCCCTAATTCATTGGTGGATCCAAAACGATTCTTAGTTGTTCTTAATAGCCTATAAATATGATTTCTATCTCCTTCAAATTGCAATACAGTGTCAACCATATGTTCCAATACTTTTGGACCAGCTATACTACCATCTTTGGTAATATGACCAATAATAAAAACCGAAGTTTGAGTTTCTTTTGCAAACTTCATCAAATCACCTGTGCACTCTCTAATTTGAGAAATACTGCCCGGTGATGAATCCAAATACTCCGAATGCAAAGTTTGAATAGAATCAATTATTAAAATATGAGGAGCCAATTCTTCGATGTGAGAAAAGATGTGCTGAAGCTTAGTTTCATTCAATAAAAAGCAATTTTTAGAAGATTGTCCTATTCTATCTGCTCTCATTTTAACTTGCTTCAAACTTTCCTCACCCGAGACATAAAGCACTCGAGCTTTTGAATGTTGTAAAGCCATTTGAAGCATCAGAGTAGATTTTCCAATACCCGGTTCACCGCCAAATAAAACCAATGAACCATGAACTAAACCACCTCCTAAAACTCGATTTAATTCCGAATCTTGAAAAATAATACGATTATGCTTCTCATCTGAAACTTCATTGATTAAAACAGGTTTAGAAATTCGTTTGGAAGTTGGTCCTGTAGAAAAAAGTTTTTTATCGCTTTTGGCTATTACTTCTTCTACATACGTATTCCATTCATTACAAGAGGAACATTTCCCTACCCATTGAGGAGACTGAGCTCCACAATTTTGACAGAAATAGGACTTCTTGATTTTAGCCATGATTAATTTCCTTGATTTAATTGATCTTCCACCTCCGAATTGGAAAATTTAATATTAATAGCATACAAAGAATAAATTCCTGCAACAACTAAAAATACGGTCATTACTATCCAAGCCATAATCGAAAAACCAGAGGCTAATCCTTTTTCACAAAAATTTAAAGAAACTAATGCAGCAGTAATAAACATCGGGTACAATCCTATTCCTCCGGGAGTAATTGCGATAGCAACAGCACCCACAACAAAGGAAACCATCAACTCTTTGATACCAATTCCTTCCATCCCATCAACTCCCTGAGCCATAAGCCACAGCAAAGTGACATAAGTTGCCCAAATAAATAACGTATGTAAGATGAATGGAACTCTTTTCTTCATGGTGAAAATGGTTTTAACACCATCCCACATTCCCATGAGCTTAGCTATCAAAAACTCTCTTATTTTCTTAATCATCAATAAAATTGCTCCTACGACAAATCCAGCTATTAGAATAACTAACAACCAAAAATTCGATTTTACTGGCAATTTTCCTTTGACCGTTACTTTTTGACCTATTTTTGATTTAAAGAAATCACCTAAATCCTTAGCTTTCAATTTATCAACATGGGTAATTATATAATCTTTTTTAACCTCTTCGTTTAAATCAGTCAAAACTTTATATCCAGTTGTAGAATCTTCAAGCGTTACAAATTCCAGATTAGAGCTATTGAATTTTTCATTAACGGTTACTTCAACTTCATATTTAGAAGTTATATCATCAATAACATCTCCTCCAACCATAAGCCCTGTAATTCCCATTATTGCTAACAACATCACCACATCAATGATTCTTTCTGCTACTACTGTCCCCAATACTTTATCAAAGGGTAAGTTTTCTTTTTTTGCTAAAAACCCAGGACGAGCAATTTCACCACTTCGGGGAACCGTAAAATTCAAAACATACCCAATCATAGTAGAGTGATACAAACTTGATAACTTGGGTTTATAACCAAGAGGCTCCATCAAGAATTTCC
>JBMYYT010000118.1:0-7341 GCA_049609665.1 Flavobacteriales bacterium
TTTCCTTTATTCAAGCCACTGATTCTTTGAGAAGTTTTATAGGTTATAACACTTCAGGGTTTTACGAGCCAGATTTTGGAGGTAAGGTTGAAAAACAAAACCTTCATGGACAAGCCGTTCCAGATTTATTATTGGTGTATCATCCTCTGTTTGAGCAACAAGTCGATAGATTGAAACAGTTTCATGAATCTAATGGATTAGAAGTTTTAAAAGTTTCGGTCCAAGAAATTTACAATGAATTTTCAGGAGGAGTTCAAGATGTTTCTGCTATAAAAACTGCAACTAAAATGTATTATGACAGAGGTGGTAATAAATTAAAATACTTATTGCTTTTTGGTGATTGTTCCTATGATTATAAAGGGAGAGCTATTCCAAATCACAATTTTGTGCCAATATGGGAATCGGCTAATTCACTCTCAGATGTGTCGTCATTTACAACTGATGATTTTTATGCTTTATTAGATGATGGGGAGAGTATGGGAGATTATGAATTAATGGATATTGCTGTTGGAAGATTAACAGTTACAAACACCTCACAAGCGCAGATTGTTGTAAATAAAATTATACATTATCAAAAGAAAGGAACTTCTGCAGAAGCATTAAATTGTAATTCAGCTAACTCTGGATTAGCATTTGGGGATTGGAGAAATAGATTGACTTTCTCGACAGATGATGTGGATGCAAATTGGGAGTTGGCCTTTGTTAATCATACGGAAGGAATAATTGATTCTATAACAAAAAATTATCCGACTTTTAATTTTAATAAGGTTTATATGGATGCCTTTAACCAAACTTCTGCATCAGGTGGAGAGAGGTATGAGGAAGGAGCCGAAAAGTTAAAAAAATCTGTTCAAGAGGGCTCTTTAATTACTAATTACGAAGGTCATGGTGGAGAAATTGGTTGGGGAAGTGAAAGATTTTTGGATGTCCCAACAATCAACGCATGGACTAATTTTGATAGATTAACTGTTTTTCTTACTGCTACTTGTGAGTTTGCCAAGTTTGACGATCCAGCGCGAACATCAGCAGGTGAGTTATGTTTGTTAAATAATAATGGAGGTGCGATCGCCTTATTTACTACTACGAGACCTGTTTACCAATTTTCTAACGAACGATTAATTAACGCTTTTTTTGATGTAGCTTTTGTAAAACAAACTGATGGAACTCCAAAAACTATGGGTGAAATATATAGGGAAACCAAAAATCACCCTGGAGTAATTGGAGATAACAATGTTAGAAGATTTAGTTTGATTGGTGATCCCGCTCTTAATTTGGCTTTTCCAAAAAACAAAGTAGTAACAACCGAAATTAATAATGTTCCGGTATCAGGAAATGTTGACACACTTAAAGCTTTGAGTAAGATTACTATTAAAGGTTATGTTACGGATTTTTCTGGAAGTAAGTTAACAAGTTATAACGGATATTTGTTCCCTACAATATATGATAAACCCCAGCAATTAAAAACAATTGGGAACAGAACGCCTTCAGATATAATACCTTTTGAGCTTCAGAATAATATTCTTTATAAAGGAAAAGCTACTGTGAAAAATGGCGATTTTGAATTTACTTTTATAGTTCCAAAAGATATAAACTATCAGTTTGGTTATGGAAAGATTAGTTATTACTGTTTTGATGGAAATGAAGATGGTGCAGGATATTTCCTTGATGCTGTGGTAGGAGGCACAGATTTAAGTGCGGTTGCAGATAAAGAAGGGCCAACTCTTGGCTTATTTATGAATGATAATAATTTTGTTTCAGGAGGAATTACAAATGAAACACCCAGTATATATGCAGAAATTTTTGATTCAAATGGTATAAATACCACAGGAAATGGAATAGGACATGATATTACTGCAATCTTAGATGAGAAAACCAGTGACCCAATTATTCTTAATTCATATTACGAAAGTGATTTGGATTCATACCAAAGCGGAAAAGTTAACTATCCAATGGAAAAATTAACTGAAGGAAATCATACTTTGAGCCTCAAGACATGGGATACACAAAATAATTCTACGGAAAAGTCCATTGATTTTGTTGTTGTAAATAAAGCCGAATTGGCTATTGATCATGTATTGAATTACCCTAATCCTTTTACCACCAGAACTCAATTTTTCTTTGAACATAATCAGCATTGCGAGTTTTTAGAAGTTCAAGTTCAGGTGTTTACTGTGTCAGGTAAGTTGGTTAAGACACTTAATCAATTAGTAAAAACAGAGGGATACAGAGCTGAACCTATTGAATGGGATGGAAAAGACGACTTTGGAGATAAAATAGGAAGAGGAACCTATGTTTATAAGGTAAAAGTGATAGACAATGAGGGAAACAAGGTCGAAAAATATGAAAAACTGGTGTTGTTAAAATAATTATTTATTAAGATTATTATATATTTGTCAAACATAAATTTTGAACAGATACTATTTGATAACAATTCTACGTTAAACAACACTTATTTTAATAACCAGCATGTATAGCTGGCAAATTTATGTTCAATCAAATTTACAATGATAAGATTTAATTTTATTCGAAATTTCTCATTGCTTGGAATGGCATTAGCCGCAAGCACTGGTAATTTTGCGCAGAATACTCAAAAAAATGGTCAAAATTTTGATCTACAATTAAATACAATTACAACTGCCGTTCCTTTTTTATTAATCTCACCAGATTCGAGAGCAAGTTCGATGGGAGATTTAGGAGTTGCAACAAGTCCAGATATCAATTCTCAACATTGGAACGCTTCTAAATATGCTTTTGCGGAAGAAGAGGGAGGAATTTCTTTTTCTTATTCGCCATGGTTAAGAAGTTTGGGTATTAATGATATTAATTTAGTTTACTTAGCAGGCTACAAAAAATTAGATAAACGTTCAGCAATTTCTGGGAGTATGCGATATTTTTCATTAGGAAGTATCACTTTTACAGATATAAATGGAGGAGTAATTAAACAATCCAATCCAAAAGAATTTGCTTTTGATGCAGCTTACTCAGTTTTGTTAGGAAAAAGATTATCTGGGTCAATGACAGCAAGGTTTATAAACTCAAACTTAACAGAAGGATTAACAGTGGGTGCTGTTGAAACAAAGCCAGGACGTTCAATAGCAATTGATTTAGGAATGTTTTACACATCGAGTAAATTTGATATTGGAGATTATGATGCAACAGTTAATATTGGGGGTCAAGTCTCAAATATTGGGGCTAAAATTTCTTACACAAACTCAGCTACTGAAGATTTTCTTCCAGCTAACTTAAGATTAGGTTCGGTATTAAATATGAATATTGATAATTTCAATGATTTTTCAATTGGAGTAGATTTCAATAAGCTATTGGTTCCAACACCACCAGCACTGCTTATTACCGATCCTTCAATAATCGCAGCAGGAAGAGATAATAATATTGGGGTAGCACCTGGAATTTTTGGGTCATTCAATGATGCGCCAGGAAATGTATTGTACGATGACAATGATAAATTTATTGGAGTTGAGCAAGGAAGTGTGTTAAAAGAAGAATTAAGAGAAGTAAATATCTCATTAGGGATGGAATATACTTATGCAGATAGATTTGCTGTGAGAGCAGGTTATTTCCATGAGCATTTCACAAAAGGAAACAGAAGATACGTTTCAATGGGTGTAGGACTTAAATACAGTAAGTTTTTATTGGATTTTTCCTATTTAGTTACAGTAACTAATCAAAATCCATTGGCTAATACCATTCGTTTCTCGTTGGCATTCAATTTTGGCGAAGGAGTTCTTGAGCCACAATAAATTTCATTAAAATGAATATAAGAACCGGAATAGGTTACGATGTCCATCAATTGGCAGAAGGAGAAGAATTTTGGTTAGGTGGAATAAAACTCGATTATCACAAAGGAGGAGTAGGTCATTCTGATGCTGATGTATTACTTCATACTATTTGTGACGCTCTTCTTGGTGCAGCTAATTTAGGGGATATTGGAAAGCATTTTCCTGATACATCAAATGAATTTAAAGGGATTGACAGTAAAATTTTATTAAAAAGAGTAGGCGAGCTAATTGCCGAAAAAGAATATAAAATTTCCAATATTGATTCTACGGTTTGTCTTCAAAAACCAAAATTAGCCCCGCATTTAGATGCAATGAAACAGGTAATTTCAAAAGTTTTGGAATTAGAAATCGATCAAGTTTCAATTAAAGCTACCACTACCGAAAAATTAGGATTTGTAGGTAGAGAAGAAGGAATAAGTGCTTACAGTTCCGTTTTAATCTACAAATAACCATTAATGCTAATGCAAAAGAATAGTGATGCTCATCGTGTCCTTAACTTTTTTTGTTAAATTTGCATTCTTCATTTTTAATGAAGAACTATCAATCAAAAACTAAAACCAAACTATGGGGTTAAACATTCAAGAATTATTAGGAGAAAACAGTGATTTATTATTAAATCATACTTGTAAAACGATAGACAAAAGCATGTTGACTCTGCCAGGAAAAGACTTTGTTTCAGAAGCTTTTTCGCTAACAAACAGAAATCCTCAAGTCATGAGAAACTTGGAGGCCATTTACAATCACGGTAGATTGGCAGGAACTGGATACGTTTCTATCCTTCCAGTGGATCAAGGGATTGAGCATTCGGCTGGAGCTTCTTTTGCTCCCAATCCAATTTATTTTGACCCAGAAAATATTGTAAAATTAGCTGTGGAAGGAGGTTGTAATGCGGTAGCTTCTACATTTGGAGTATTAGCAAACTGCTCAAGAAAATATGCTCACAAAATACCTTTTATTGTGAAATTGAATCACAATGAGATGTTGACTTATCCTGAAACTTACAGTCAGATATCGTTTGGTTCTGTGGATGAAGCATGGAACTTGGGTGCTGCGGCTGTAGGAGCAACTATTTATTTCGGTTCAGAAGATAGTAACAGACAAATAATTGAAATTGCTGATGCATTTGAAAGAGCTCATCAATTGGGAATGGCTACAATTCTTTGGTGTTATTTAAGAAATAGTGATTTCAAGAAAGATGGAACTGATTACCACACAGCTACTGATATCACAGCTCAAGCCAATCACTTAGGAGTTACTATTCAAGCAGATATAATTAAACAAAAATTACCAACTCTAAATGGAGGATACACAAATATCAACTTTGGTAAAACTCACGATAAAGTTTATTCTGAATTAACTACTGATAACCCAATTGATTTATGCAGATACCAAGCAGCGAATTGTTATATGGGTAAAATTGGATTGATAAACTCTGGTGGAGCAAGTACTGGAAGTAAAACTTCTGATATGAGTGAAGCGATAACTACTGCTGTTATAAATAAAAGAGCAGGAGGTCATGGTTTAATTTCTGGTAGAAAGGCATTTCAAAAAGAAATGGCAGAAGGTGTAAAATTATTAAATTCCATTCAAGATGTGTATCTTGATGGCTCGATTACAATTGCTTAAAAAAATATTTTAAGAATTTATTAGATTAAAAAATTGATTTTCAATCAATAAAGAATTGAATTATGGGATGGTTTTCAAGAAAAAGTAAAAATATTGTAACTCCAACGGATCAGAAGAAGGAAACTCCTGATGGTTTTTGGCACAAAACTCCAACTGGAAATATCATTGACAGAGATGATTTGAAAGAAAATAACTGGGTAAGTCCAGAAGATGCTTATCATTTTAGAATTGGGTCAGAAGAGTACTTTTCTATCATATTTGATGACAATAAGTTTACGGAGTTGGATAAGGATATGACTGCAAAGGATCCTCTGAAGTTTACTGATACCAAGTCTTACAAAGTAAGGTTGGAATCTTCTAAAAAGAAATCAGAATTAAAAGATGCTGTAAGAACTGGATATGGTAAAACATCAGGACAACCTCTTGTGGTTGCTTGTATGGATTTCGCTTTTATTGGAGGTTCAATGGGTTCAGTAGTAGGAGAAAAAATTGCAAGAGCAATTGATTATGCTATTAAAAAGAAGTGTCCATTCATGATGATTTCAAAATCTGGTGGTGCAAGAATGATGGAAGCTGGATTCTCTTTGATGCAGATGGCTAAAACTTCGGCTAAGTTAACTTTGTTGGCAAAAGCTAAATTACCTTATATTTCTTTACTTACGGATCCAACAACTGGCGGTGTTACTGCTTCATTCGCAATGTTAGGAGATGTGAATATTGCAGAACCTGGAGCTTTAATTGCATTTGCAGGGCCAAGAGTTGTAAAAGAAACAATTGGTAAAGATCTACCAGAAGGATTCCAAACTTCAGAGTTTTTATTGGAACACGGTTTTCTGGATTTTATCGTTGACCGAAGAAATCTGAAAGAGAAACTAAGCCTACTTATTAAAATGTTTTAAATAAAAAAAGCGATTCAATTGAATCGCTTTTTTTATTTAATTGCTTTATCTCCTTTGTCCTCCTCTGTTATTCAAGTGCCTTTCTAATTGAGCAATTTGATCAGTGAGTTCCTTAGTTTGAGGTCTTAATTGTTTTGCTTTTTTTAGCAAATTAGTAGCTTGCGCCATTCTTCGGGATTGTAATTCAATTCCACAAAGTTGAACGTAAGCAGCAGCTTTACTTTCCTTATCCGCCAATCCTTTTTCTAAAGCTAATCTAAGATTCTTTTTCGCTTCATTTTTTTTGCCGTTTTGCATGGCAATCATTCCCAATTGCAAATAGGCAGTTCCTTCATTACCAGCTCCAAGAACTTTACTTTTGCTTTTGATACTTTTGTTCATCAATGTTTCAGCTGTAGCAAAATCTTTGTCAACCATTGCCATATTGGATTGTAACATGTAAAACCCCTGACGAATAGGTTTGAATAATAACCTTGGAAAAATTACGGTTTTCATGTGTTTCTTAGCAGTTTCCATATCTCCTGCTTGAACAGCTTCTTGGATGAATCGGATTGGGCCAAAAAATAATTGTGAAAAAACGGCAAGTACAGTCAACATAAGGCTGAACCAAAACCAACCTGAATATCGTGTAAAGCCAAGAGCTACTGTAACAATAAGTAAAGCTATTGCAATATAAATTCTGTATTCAAGTATCTTTTTGTAGATGGTGGTTAAAATCAACATAATTTCTTTTTCTTTGATTAATTAATCGCAAATTTAATGAAAAAAGATACACTTTTTACCTGGTAATGATTTTTAGTCTAATCTTCCTTTTGGTAAATAATTATAAAATTCTAAATCCTTAAGGTTGTTTATTTCTTTACAGATACCATTATACAATAAATAAAATCTATCACAATTATCTATCACTTTATTGTAATTATGGTCTGTATAAATGATTCCTTTTTCTTTCTTTTGATTATTTATTTGGTTAACAACCAATTCAGTGTCAATCGGTGAAATTCCAGAAAATGGTTCGT
>JBMYYT010000119.1:0-7327 GCA_049609665.1 Flavobacteriales bacterium
TTACCAAAAAGTCTCCACTTACTACTAAAACAACAAGACCAAGAATCAGAAATAAAACATCCATCATAATTCTGTATTTATATCTTTAACTGATTCGTTTATTTCTTTCTTTACCTCTTCCAGCGGATTGGAAATGCCAGTTTGATCGAGCATATCTTTTTTTATATTATCCGTAGATTCCTTTATATCCCGTTTAATATCGTCTGTTGCGTTTTTTACTTGATACATTACTTTTCCGAAAGTCTTTGCAATTTTTGGGATGCTTTCAGCACCAAAAAATATAAGCACAAACAACAAAATGATAAATATTTCACCACCGCTTAGGTTAAGAAATAAGAATATTGAAGAGAGGTTTGACACTGTTTTTATCTATTTATTATGATACACTAAGGTAGTAAATGTTTTAAAACTAAATTGAAAATGTTTACGCTTATGAGCAAAAAAAAAGTCCTTTCGAAACAAACCGAAAGGACTTTAAAATTTATTAGAATTTAATTACTTTTCTTCTTTCTTCTTAAAATCAAAAGACTTAGAAAAATCAACAACAGATGGAGTTGCAATACATAGTGAAGAATAAGTTCCCACAATTACACCAATCATCAACGCAAATGTCATTCCCTTAATTGAGTTTCCACCAAAGATAAAGATTATCAATAACACTAAAAATGTAGTCACCGAAGTATTAACCGTTCTACTCAACGTAGAGTTCAATGCTTTATTAATCACCTCACTTGGTTCTTCTCTTCGTTTCTCCGACAAGAATTCTCTTATTCTATCAAATACTACCACGGTATCATTTATTGAGTAACCTACCACGGTAAGTATTGCTGCGATAAACGCTTGATTGATTTCCATTGCGAATGGGAATACTCCCCATCCAATTGAGAATAATGATAATACAATTAAAACATCATGGAACATTGCCAATAACGCACCCAATCCAAACTGCCATTTTCTAAATCGCAATACGATATATAAGAAAATGATAATTAATGAGAAGATTACTGCATAGATAGAAGAAGATTTAAAATCTGCAGCAATTCTACCACCAACACTTCTCGACTCTAATACTTCGAAACTTCCCATTTCTTTTAACCCATCATTTAAGGCTATTTGAACTAACTCAGCTTCATTATCTTTCTTACTATTCAACATAAATTGAGTAGTAATTAAGGCATTAAACTTATTATCAATCATTTTTACTTCTGGCATATCTCCAAAGGCTCAGTCAATCCTTCTCTTACGTCTTGTAAATCAACAGCTTTTTCAAACTTAACTAAAAAAGTTCTTCCTCCTGCAAATTCAACACCGTAATCCAATGACCTTGTTGCCATAGAATAAACTCCAGCAGCAATAATAAGTCCTGAAATGATGTAAAAGATTTTTCTCTTTTTGATAAAAGGAATCTTAAGATTCAAGAATAAGTTCTTTGTTATAGAAGTTGAGAAAGAGATATTTTTCTTTCTTTCCATCATGTAACTGAAGATTAATCTTGAAATAATTAATGCAGAGAATAAAGAAGTAAAAATACCTATGATTAATGTCACAGCAAATCCTTGAATAGCTCCAGTTCCAAAATAACCTAACACAATTGCTGTAAGTAATGTTGTAACGTTTGCATCCAAAATTGCCGAAAGTGCTTTTGAGTATCCTTCATCAATCGCTTGACGTTGTCCTCTACCATTTCTTAATTCTTCACGTATTCTTTCAAATACAAGTACGTTTGCATCCACAGACATACCAATAGTTAAAACGATACCTGCAATACCAGGTAAAGTTAATGCAGCTCCTAAAGAAGCTAACGTACCAAAAATAAAGAAGATGTTCGTTACCAAAGCAACATCAGCAACAGCTCCTGCTTTTGAATAATAAAAAATCATATAAACCAATACCAATAATAATGCAGCAACAAATGACCACATTCCTTTTGTAACGTTATCTGCTCCTAAAGTTGGTCCAACTACTGCTTCATCAACAATTTTTGCTGGTGCAGGTAAAGCTCCCGCTTTCAAAATGTTTGCTAAATCCTTAGCAGCATTTACTCCGTTTGCACCATTAAATGAACCTCCAGTAATTTGTGTATTCCCTCCTTCAATTCTGCTACTTGCAACCGGTGCAGAAAACACTTTATTATCCAAAGTAATTGCAATTCCTGTTTGATCTTTTGCACTTTGCTCAGTCATATCAGCCCATGCAATTGCTCCTGCACTTTTGTATTGAAGAGTTACGATTGGCTTTCTTGATAAAGGATCAAAATCTTGTCTTGCATTTTCAACTTCTTCTCCGTCCAATAGTGGAATTCCACTTTTTGTCTTCTTTACTAAATAAAGGTTTAACAATGGAGAACCGTCTTGAGAAGCAGCAGTTGATTCAGACTCCCACATAAACATCAAGTCTCTTGAAACAGATGCAATAGCAGTTTGAACATACTTTCTTCTTAAAAATCCATTGATTACTCCTGTATCTGATAATTTAGCATATCCTAATACTGGACTTTCAACCCATTGTTGTTCACCATCTGCATAAGGAAATAAGTATGCCGAAAATGGACTTGTTTTTCTGAATACTTCCTGTTGATCATCTTCAGATAAGTTTCCAAAAGCACTTACATCTTCTGCTGGAGTGTCAGAAACGATTACAGAAGTATCATTAAGATTATCAATAGATGCAACTGATTCTTCAGTGCTTACTGAATCTTCCTTAGCTCCCGTGGTATCAGCCAATGCTTTTTCAACAGAGTCTTTGTAACCAGGATATTCATTTCTACTGATTATGTCATTTAACTTTTCATAAATAGCATTTCCAACCTCAGTATTTTTGTAGGTATGCCAAAACTCAAGTTTAGCTGTACTTTGTAATAAATCTCTTGCTCTTTGAGCATCTTTTACACCAGGCATTTCAATAATCAAAATCCCCTTAGCTTCGTCTTTTTCAATATTAGGCTGAGATAATCCCAAACCAGAAATACGAGAAGAAATTACTGTTTCAGTTTTGTCTAATGCTCCGTTAGCCTTTTCTCTCAATATAGAAATCAACTCTTCGTTGGTCGCCTCTTTTATTTTGTCTCCATTTTCGTCTTTTAAACTAAAGATTTCAACCAAAGACTCATCAGGGCTTAATTCCTTAAATTTATCCTCAAAAATATCGATGAAATCTCTTTCATTGTCTGGGCTAGTAAAAACTTCAAGAGCAGCATTGTAAGGTTCAGAAAAAACTTTTCTGGTTTTATATCTTCCTGCCAAATTATTTACCATATCTGAAATTGATACCTGTAACGTTACACTCATACCTCCTTCAAGGTCAAGCCCTTTTGACAATTCGTTATCTTTACAATACTTGTAAGTATGTCCAAAAACTGGGTAAACCGACTCGTTAGTCTTGTTTACCAAGTAATTTTCCAAATAAGCTTTCTCAAAGTTTGCTCTTTCTTCATCAGTGTAAACAGGATATTTTGTATTTCCTATTTCAGCAAAAGCGGTTGAATCACTCCCCATGTATTGGTCAGCTTCTGATTTAGCAATTGCTGCAGCTTTACTCTCAACATTACTTGTTACTAAAGAAAATGATAGTTGATAAAGACAAGCCAAAGTCAATAATATGGTAAAAACCCATATAATAGTTCTATTTTGCATAGTTGGTTTTGTTAATTTTTCTTACTTTTTTTAAGGGTGCAAATATAAAAGAACCTTGACTATAAACCAATTTTATACCTATTTATTTTATTGAATTTTCATTTAAAAAAAAAGGACTCTCTATTTTCTTTTTCAACATATAAATGAGGTTTCTTTTTTTCAAGTTTAAAATTATTGGATTAATTGTTGCTCATTCCTATTTATAAAGATAATTTTAATGGAATAAATCCGCATGAGCTACCCTTTAAAAAAATTGATTTCGAGCTTCTTACTCTGTCTTACAATGAGTCCATTTTTGTATTGTCAAGAGTACGATATTGGAATTAAATTTGGCGTATCACTTTCTTTAGGAAATAAGGTAAAACGATTAGGCGTAACAACCTCAGGTTATATAGTCTCAGATTGGGCTCAAATTAATTCTTCTGCAACTTTAAATTACAACTTTAAATCCTTAGCAATAAACAAATCTACTCCCGAAATCCAGGTTTCATTGGGTGCACAAGGCGGATATGGAGTTAAAAATCATGGTTTAAACAACTTTATAGGCCCAACTGAAAATAATTCCCAGTACAAAAATAGTATCGGATACACTTATATTCGATATTGGGACAGGAATGGCACCTCACAATCTACGGGATTGATTTCCTTAAATTTTAACCGAATCACAATTGCTACTGAGAATGATATATTAGCAGGCGGATTAGGTTTTCAAGATAAATTTAGAACAGGAGGAATTTATTTGGAGTATCAATATATGGATACCAAAATAGGTGTAAACACCACTTTATGGACTGGTAATTATTGGAATAGTCCAAAAATCACAGACAGTGACTATCCTTCAAAATATGGCTACAGAGGAATGGAAAACAGCGAATATGGAAATTTTTCAGCTTCATTATTAAGCATTCAAGTAAAGCAACTTCTTCCCTATGATCAAGTGGCTCAAGTAAATATAGGAGTAGATGATGAAAGAATTAGAAATCGAATTCAAAACAAACTCATGCACGATTTGAAATTCATCCCAAAGAAATGGCAGAACACTAAAAACATTCATATACCAATGCTTACGGATGAAGGAGAACAGTATTTATATAAAAAAGGACAGGAGGTTAAGAAGCCAACTTTTTACTATAATATCGGACTGAATAATGGAGTGTTTTATTGAATAAAAGTGATATTGAGAATACACTTCATTAAATGAAAAGATTATATTAATATCCCCTTGAGGGGATTATAGGGGTGACTTTTCATCGCAATAGTCACCCTCCTAACCTCCCCCTCAAGGGAGGAATGCTACTTCGGAACATTAATCATAAACTATTAAGCTAATTCTCCGCGATGTGGAAGCAGAGCATCCCTCACTATTTTCATAAAAGGCTCATCCAATACAAGAAATGCAGAAGAATGAAATTCAGAAATTTGTTCTACTCCAGTCTCGGTTGATGGAATATTTTCCTTAATCACAAATTCCTTCAAATGAATTTCGTGATGGATAGCTGTTTGATGACCATCCTCTCCTCTAAAATCCCAAATCATTTTTATCCTCCGTGTTTTCTCTTCCATATTTACAAAACTAAACATTCGATTATTTATCTTTGTTCTTTCAAAAGAAAAAAGTGGAAAAAGCGATAGAAATATTAAGAAACGGAGGTGTTATTTTATACCCATCCGATACTATTTGGGGAATTGGTTGTGATGCAACAAACCCTGATGCAGTCAACAAAATTTTTGAACTTAAGGAACGAAGCTCATCAAAAAGCTTAATTACCTTGATTGAACAAGATACTAAACTCAATAGATATGTGCGTGAAGTCCCAGATATTGCTTGGGATATTGTTGAGTTTGCCGAAAAACCAACAACCATAATTTATCCAGAAGGATATAATTTAGCTCCTAACTTAATAGCTGAAGATAAATCGATTGGAATACGAATTGTAAAAAAAGGATTTTGTCACGATTTAATCAGAAAATTTGGAAAACCTTTAGTTTCAACTTCGGCAAATATAAGCGGAGGTCCAACTCCTATTAGTTTTGAGGATATAGACATTAGAATTTTGGAGGGTGTTGATTATATCGTAAATTTGCCACCCAACGAAAAATTACTACCAAAAGCTTCTACAATTATGAAGATTGAGCTGGATGGTACCTTCACCTTGATTAGAAAATAATGTCGGATTCTCTTTTAACAAATCAAAACTTAGCTTCACAGCTTGCTCACCCTATTTTTGAGGTAATTAGAGATACCGTACCTGATGAAAAAGTATTTGTAATAGGCGGATTTGTAAGAGATTTGCTACTAAACAGACCTTGCAAGGACATTGATATAGTAATAGAAGGAAGCGGAATTGAATTAGCCGAAAAAATTGCAAAAAAAGTAAATGCTTCTAAAGTAAATGTTTTCAAAAATTTTGGCACAGCCATGATTAAATTGGAAGACGGATTTGAAATAGAGTTTGTGGGTGCCAGAAAAGAATCTTACAATCGAGATTCAAGAAAACCTATTGTGGAAGACGGTACAATTGAAGACGATCAAAAACGAAGAGACTTTAAAATCAATGCATTAGCAATTGATTTAAGCAAAGCAAATTACGGAGAGTTAATTGATCCTTTTGGAGGTTTGGCGGATCTTGAAAACAAGATAATTAAAACTCCATTAGAGCCGGGAATTACTTTTTCGGATGATCCCTTAAGAATGATGAGAGCAATTCGATTTGCTACACAACTTAATTTCACGATTCATCATACGAGCTTAGAAGCAATTCGCCAACAAAAAGAAAGAATCAAAATTATATCGCAAGAGCGAATAACAACAGAATTAAATAAGATTATTCTTTCCGACAAACCTTCAATTGGGTTTAAACTTTTGTTTAACACAGGTTTATTAGATATTATTTTTCCAGAAATGGTTGCTCTACATGGAGTTGATGTTATTAACGGAAAAGCGCATAAAGATAATTTCTATCACACTTTAGAAGTGTTAGACAATATTGCTCCAAATACTGATAACCTTTGGTTACGATGGGCTGCAATTCTTCATGATATTGCGAAACCTCCGACAAAGCGATTTGATAATAAAGTTGGCTGGACATTTCACAGTCATGAAGTAGTGGGCTCCAAAATGGTAAAGTCTATTTTCAGAAAAATGAAATTGCCTTTGGATTCAACCATGCAGTATGTTCGAAAATTGGTATTTCTTCACCTTAGACCAATCGCACTAACTAATCCAAACACCAAGGATGCCGCATATCGGAGAATGCTTTTCGAAGCGGGTGAGGACATTGATGACTTATTGAAACTATGTCGAGCAGACATTACTTCCAAGAATGAAAATAAGGTAAAACGCTATCTACAAAAATTTGATAAAGTAGAGAAACGAATAGCCGAAATTGAGGAAAACGACCGAATTAGAAACTGGCAACCTCCTATTTCTGGGGATATAATTATGAAGACTTTTGGCCTCAAACCTTGCTTTGAAGTTGGAAAAATAAAAAACGAAATCAAAGAAGCAATCTTAGAAGGCACCATCAAAAATGATTATGATGAAGCTTTTGAGTATATGGTTGAAATTGGGAAAGGGCTTGGGTTGACATCTATTTCTTGAATTATAAGTTATCACTTGTATTTTCAATTTCTAATTTATAGGTTTATAGTATGAATAGTTTTTTCAATCTTTTAATTTTTATCACAATACCGCT
>JBMYYT010000120.1:0-7281 GCA_049609665.1 Flavobacteriales bacterium
GAACTGCGTAATCAACTACAAAAGTCGCATTAACCCCAAAATTCCAGTTAATTGTTAAATCTTGAATAGGAGAAGAAGGAACAGCTTCTTTATCAAAACCTTGAATATAAAAGCAAATTTGCTGCCCTACACAAGCCGTAGTTTTATAAGCTCCTGTTGTTCCTAAAGAATCTGCTGCACCATTAATACCTGAAAGTGTTGGTAATGAATTCCCCCCACAATCTGTTACAATTAATTGTAAGTCGCGAACAACTTCTCCTATTTTAATTCCATTTCTAAATTCTTCGCACCTCACTGCCAAAGTGAATTTACCAAATTGAATAGCCTTAATGGATGTGAATCCGTTATTCGTATTTATTGAACCTATCCCTGCTGGACCAAGTAAATTAAGAAGATTATAGGCAGGTCTAAATGAAATAAGATTAAAAGGCCTGCTACCAGTTCCTATAGAGAAAAAAGCATCATAAGCTTGAATAAAAGAATACTTTAGACTGTCTCCGTCAGAATCAAAACATGAGAAATTTAAGTTTCTAATTTCATTAATAATTATGTGTAAACTATCATGAAAATTACTAAACCTCGGGTTAGTATTTCCAGCCAAAATAGCCGGATTAGGAATTTGACAAGTAAAAATATAGTTGGCATTTTCAAAATTGTTTAAGCCTTTAATCTTCGAAAACTCATTATTCACAAAATAATATCCATTAGGATTATTAGATAAATTGAAAGTATCCGACAGATAATTTACATACAGACTATCTATAACATGAGTTTGATACCTGAGAGGAATTATAGCCGATGAGTCCAATGAAATGGTAAAAGTTTTGACAAAAGTATCAGTAGCATTATCAAAAGCATTTATTGCCATTGAAGAAACATTAAACGAATCTATTTGAACAGAAGCACTCATAATAAATTGGTTTGAGCCAATTTGGGTCACTTCAATATTCCCTCCAAAAACTGAATGTTTTTGAGAATAAGAAATGGAGGAAACAACAAGTGTAATAAATAAGATTAAATTTTTCATGCTTTGTTTTTTTATTGAATCACAATTCGTTTAGAAGTTCGGTTAACCCCATCGTTTAATTGAATAAAGTAGATTCCTCTATTTAGCTTTTCAAGATTTATGAAAGTTTGAGGGGAGTTAATTTGTTGATTATAAACTAATTTCCCAGTTACATCAATTACGTTTAAGTTGAAATTCGAATGGTTGTAATCTTCGATGAAGAGTGTGAAATTTCCGTTTGAGGGGTTTGGGAAGATATTGATCGCAGTTGAGCTAATATAATTGTCAGTCGAAAGAATACTGCAATTTACCGCTGGCACTGGAATATCTCGATATGTCTCTCCTATTTTAACTCCATTTCTATATTCCTCGCACAAAACAGCTATTTGGTATCTGCCAAGTTGAGCAGCATTGGCTGTTATAATTCCCGTGCTGGGATTAATACTAATCGAAGCTCCTGGACCAATATAATTTGATACGTTAAAAGCAGCATTCCATCCAACAGGAAAAAATGGTTTTCTTCCTCCTGATGATGCTATGTTATGGGGTGTTTTTAAAGAATAAACCAAGCTATCTCCATCTGGGTCAATACAAGAAAAATCAAGAGTTTTAGGCATGCCAATGCACATATACAAGCTATCAGGATATTGAACAAATTCTGGATTGGAATTTCCTCCTGTAATTATTGGGTTTGGAATTTGGCAGGTTAAGGTCATGGTCGAAGGGACAATATTAATCAGAGAGCTTATCCTACAGCAATGACTCCAAGAGGTATAATAGCCATTTGGATTAGAAGAAAGTGTTAAAGTGTCAGAAAAAAATGAAATATAAATACTGTCAATTTTAATGATTCCATTTCTGAGAATTAGCTTATTCGTGGAATCTCTTTTTAAATTTACAACCGTAATCAATGAATTAGAAGTATTTTCGAAAATTGTAACACCCGTGCTATCCCAACCTAAACTCAAATTATCATGAGCCATTCTAAATTTTAAAATAAATTGATTCGCACCAATTTGAGTAAAACTCATATCTCCTCCAAAGACATGTGTAGCTTTGGTGTTGTTAACAAATAAGCCAATTAGAATAATTATAAATAGTACTTTTTTCATTTTTTTTATTTTACGATTATTCAATATTAAGAATATGCATTTGATTATTAAATAGAGATTTCATCAAATCCATCATTTTTTTCATAAACCATTGAATTATTATTTAAAACCATTATTAATTATGACTGGATAATTCATAATTATTCAAAAGTACCTATCTTTATTCCAACCGAATTATACAAGGAGTTATGGGAATTGGAAGTATTGTTTTTATTATAATATTGATTGCAGGTTTTGGCTTCTTTGGCTTCAACGTTAAGAAGGTAATCAGTAACATTAAGTTAGGAAGAGAAAAGAAAATTAACGATCGAAAAGCGGAACGATGGAAAGTAATGACGTTAGTCGCTTTGGGTCAAAAAAAGATGTTTGCACGTCCTATTCCTGCTCTATTGCATCTATTTATCTACGTAGCTTTTATTCTTACCCAAATCGAATTAATTGAGATTATTATTGATGGATTAACTGGAAAACACAGAATCTTTTTTCCAAGTTTAGGAAGTTTATATACGTTGGTAATTAGTATTATAGAAATACTTTCTGTGCTGGCATTAATTGCCACATTTGCATTTTTGGCAAGAAGAAATTTATTAAAAATCCCTCGTTTCCATAAAGATGAAATGACAGGTTGGCCCAAATTGGATGGTAACATTATTCTGTATTTAGAGTTTTTGTTAGTGATTTTCATTTTTACAATGAATGGAACTGACGAAGTTTTGCACTTGAGAGGTGAAAGTCATGCCGCTGGAGAAGGTGGTTTTGGTTTTGCCATGAGTCAATGGTACGGACCCATGATTTTTGGAGGAGTAGAAACGGATGCACTTCATTTATTAGAAAGAATAGGATGGTGGGGACATTTAATTATCGTTCTTACCTTTATGAATTACCTTCCATATTCTAAGCATTTCCATATTTTCTTGGCATTTCCGAATGTATGGTATTCCAATTTGAATGCAAAAGGAAGATTGACAAACATGGAGGCGGTTACCAATGAGGTAAAAATGATGTTTGACCCGGATGCTGATCCTTATGCAGCTCCCGCAGAGCCAGTAGGCGAACCACAAACTTTTGGAGTGAAAGATGTTACTGATTTAGGTTGGGATAGTTTGTTGCAAGCTTATACTTGCACAGAATGTGGAAGATGCACAGATAATTGTCCTGCAAATCAAACAGGGAAAATGCTTTCGCCAAGAAAAATAATGATGGACACTCGTGACAGAATGGTGGAGTTGGGAGACTATAAAAGAAAAAACGGAGCAGATTCTCATGACGATAAGAAATTGATTCATGATTATATTTCTGAAGAAGAATTATGGGCGTGTACTTCTTGCAATGCTTGTGTGGATGCGTGTCCTGTTAATATTGATCCTTTGTCAATAATAGTTGATTTGAGGAGATATTTGGTAATGGAAGAGTCAAAAGCACCGGCAGAATTAACTGGAATGTTCAGTAATATAGAAAACAACGGAGCACCTTGGCAATTTTCGCCAAGTGATAGATTGAAATGGAAGGATGAGTAAATCGCTTTTATGTCATTCCCGCGAAGGCGGGAATCTTAAAACGAGAATATTTAATTAAACCTTAGATCCTGAATCAAGTTCAGGATGACATTGAATAAAAAAAAGTTAATGAAATTAGAAGAAAAAATAGTTGATGGTCAACACATTAGTCCTGTACTTCCAGACGAGGTTAAAAACTATATGATTGATATTGATGGAACTATCTGTGATGATATTCCTAATGAGGAGCCAGAAAGAATGGTAACTGCCGAGGTTTATCCAGATGCTTTGGAAATATTGAACAAATGGTATGAACAAGGTCATGTTATCACTTTCTTTACATCAAGAGTAGAAGAAAATAGGGAAGTAACAGAGGCTTGGTTGAACAAACATGGATTCAAATACCATGGAATATTGTTTGGGAAACCAAGAGGAGGAAATTACCACTGGGTGGATAATCACATTGTAAGAGCTACAAGATTTGAAGGGAAATTCACTGATTTGGTGGATTCTAATGAGAAAATACAAGTATTTAAGTCATAAATTATGAGTGAATTAAAAGTACCTACCATGGCCGAATGCCTTGCCAAAGGAGAAGTTCCAGAACTACTTTTTTGGGTTGGATGTTCGGGAAGTTTTGATGACAGAGCAAAGAAGATCACCAAGGCGATAGTAAAGATTTTGAACAAAGTGGAAATGAACTTTGCAGTATTAGGTGCTGAGGAATCTTGCACTGGAGATCCTGCAAAACGGGCTGGAAATGAATTTTTGTTTCAAATGCAAGCTATGCAAAATATTCAAGTATTGGATGGATATCAAGTAAAGAAAATCGTTACGGGTTGTCCACATTGTTTCAATACATTGAAAAATGAATACCCAGAATTGGGAGGGAATTACGAAGTAATCCACCATACTCAGCTAATTCAAGAATTGATTGATACGAAAAGATTAACCATTTCAGATGGAAAACCATTCAAAGGAAAACGCATTACATTCCACGACCCATGCTATTTGGGAAGAGGAAATGATATTTATGAAGCACCTCGAAAAGTATTGGAAACATTGGACTCGGAGTTGGTTGAAATGAAGAGATGCAGAACCAAAGGTTTATGTTGTGGAGCTGGAGGAGCACAAATGTTCAAAGAAGCGGAGAAAGGAAACAAAGAAGTAAACGTTGAAAGAACAGAAGATGCAATGGAAGTAAAACCAGATATTATTGCAACAGGTTGTCCATTTTGCAACACCATGATGACCGATGGAGTTAAGTTAGCAGAGAAGGAGGGAAGCACAAAAGTACTTGATATAGCAGAGTTGATAGCTCAAGCTCAGGATTTGTAATTTAGTGAAAAGTAATGAGTAAAAAGTGAATAGATATAAGTATCTTTTTTTTCAATGTCATTCCTGCGAAGGCAGGAATCTATTTCATAGATATAATACCTGAGCTAAAGTCACCCTCCGATTCACTGAGACATCCCGATAAAGCGGACCCTTAAGGGTTCAATTAATTAGAAGAAACATTATGACCGAAACAATACTACATATAGGAACTGATTTTGATTCAATTGATAATCAAGCGAAATCTTGGGTATATACTTCTAATCAAGAATTTACTGGAGAACAATTGAATTTAATTCAACAATATGCCGAAGTATTTCTTTCGCAATGGGATTCGCATGGAAAGATTGTAAAAGGAGCTTTTCAAGTTATCAAAAATAGATTCATCGCAGTTTTTGCAGATACTGAAGGAGATACAATGTGCGGAAGAGCCCAAGATAGTTCGGTTAAGTTCATTAAAGAGTTAGAGGAGATTCTTAATGTAAAACTGATGGATAGAATGTTGGTAGCTTTTGACTCAAACGGAGAAGTTAAAACTCTTCCCTTTTTGGAATTGAGAAATAAAATATCCGCTGGTGAGATTTCTGAAAATGCTAATTTTTATAACGGATTGATTACTTCAAAAGAACAGTTTCTAAATGATTGGGAAAGACCAATTGCGGGAAGTTGGATTTAAAATTCTTTATTTTTCTGAAAAAAAACAAAATACAAATTTTAAAAGGTTGAAATTTTGGCATAGAAGTTGTTATCATTTTGTTAACCAAAACAAAAAATGATGATTAAAAAAATTACCCTATCAGCCCTTTTTCTTTTATTTATAAATAGTAGTTTTCCACAAATTCAATCTTATTCTTGTGTTATTCCAAAGGAGGCATGTCAAGAATATTTTATTGTAAATGAACAACTTGACTCAACCAAAATTTCGAAATTAAAATTTGGAACCATTGACATTAATAGTAAATCCTATACCTTAAAATACGGAAAAGGAAGAGAAAGAGATTTTAGAGGAATTAAAGAAAAGCAGAAAAAGTACTTAATAGAGCCAAATGGTAATAAAGCATATTTTACATGGAAAAACGATGGAAATATATATGTAAATGATTCAATTACTATTGAAATAGTACCTACAAATTTTGGATGGCAGTTTGTTGAAAATGATTCTATAGTTATCTGTGAAGCTGATTTATTATGGAATAACGTTTCTTGGAATTATTATATTCAATATTATGAATTGGGAGAAAAAGCGAAAGCAATAAAAAAATATTTATCTGTGAATATGGTCTCAATGGCAAGCGAAAGAAGTGGGTATGTTTCAAAAGATGAAGAGAGGGTTGGATTTATTTTAAGTTTATTAGAGATTTTTCTTTACAGCTATTATTAATTGTTGCAGTGCGTATATTTTGAATTTAAATTCAAAGCAGTTAATAAAACAAAGTTAGTAATTGAAATGTTTGAGGTTTTCTAAGAGAAGAAAAACAAAAAAGTACAATTCATATAAAACATTAAGAGTCAAAGAAGAAATAACCAATAATCCTATTAGAACTTCCTGAGCTGAAAAGAAAATAGGATTCCAGATAATATTAAGTATCCACTGTATTCCAAAGAGTATTACTACCTTTTTTTTAACAGCCTCCCAGCAAAATGTCATAAAAAAGGCAAAACAAACCATTATTAAGGTCCAAGCTACTCCATAAACCCAGCTTGGTGGAGTCCAAGGTGCCTGATTAAGATTTTGATACCATTCGGATGAAACACCAGGTCCCGTAAAAACCCACCAATTCCTAGAGCAATGAAATTGAGAACCAAAAAGATGAATACTCTTTTATTCATAGGTTTAAAAATTAGGTTTCAATTTGTTGTTGTTATAGAATTCATTGATAATATCTATAGCTTCTTGAGGTTCGTCAACGATTTGCATCAAATCCATATCTTCAGGGCTAATGTTATTTTCTGCTCCAAGCATAGTTTCTTTAATCCAATCAATCATACCTGCCCAATATTCACTTCCCATCAAAATAATTGGAAATTTTGCTATTTTTTTAGTCTGAATAAGGGTTAGAGCCTCAAACAATTCATCCAATGTTCCAAATCCACCTGGTATTGCTATGAATCCTTGGGCATATTTCACAAACATTACCTTGCGAACAAAGAAATAATCAAAGTCAATAGATTTATCACTGTCAATGTATGGATTGGAAGATTGCTCAAATGGCAATTCAATATTAAGTCCTACAGATATTCCAGCACCTCTTCGAGCACCACGGTTACCTGCTTCCATAATTCCGGGTCCACCTCCTGTGATAACTCCATAATTGTTTTGAGTCAGAAGGTA
>JBMYYT010000121.1:0-7231 GCA_049609665.1 Flavobacteriales bacterium
AAGACTTGCTAAAGAAAAGGCAGAAGCGGAAAGACTGGCAAAGGAAAAAGCTGAAGCAGACAGATTAGCTGCTCTGGCAAAAGAAAAAGCAGAAGCAGATAGATTAGCAACTTTAGCGAAAGAAAAAGTAGAAGCCGATAGATTAGCAGCGTTAGCAAAAGAAAAAGCAGAAGCCGATAGACTTGCAGCTTTAGCAAAAGAAAAAGCCGAGGCAGATAGATTAGCAGCACTGGCGAAGGATAAAGCAGAAGCGGATAGACTTGCTGCATTAGCGAAAGAAAAGGCTGAAGCGGATAGACTTGCAGCATTAGCGAAGGAAAAAGCTGAGGCAGATAGACTGGCAGCGTTAGCCAAAGACAAAGCCGAAGCAGATCGACTTGCAGCCTTAGCCAAACAAAAAGCAGAAACCGATAGACTCGCAGCTTTAGCAAAAGAAAAAGCCGAGGCAGATAGATTAGCAGCATTAGCAAAAGACAAAGCGGAAGCTGATAGATTAGCAGCTTTAGCGAAAGAAAAAGCAGAAGCCGATAGACTTGCTGCGTTAGCGAAAGAAAAGGCAGAAGCTGATAGATTAGCCGCATTGGCTAAGGATAAAGCAGAAGCAGATAGATTAGCAGCGTTAGCGAAAGAAAAAGCAGAAGCCGATAGACTTGCAGCATTGGCAAAAGATAAAGAAGAAGCAGATAGACTTGCTAAAGAAAGAGCTGAGGCTGAAAGAAGACAAAATGAAAAAAGAAACCAACGATATGCTGATTTAATAAGGAAAGCTGACGACCAATTTAACAGCAAAAATTACAAAGGGGCCAAAAACACATACAATTCAGCCTCTGCTATTTTATCTTCAAAGAGATATCCTAAGAGGAAAATTGAGGAAATTAATGAAATACTGAGTAAGCAAACCGAAGAAGAGAGAAACAATGTAACTACAGTTGATGATTATTTCAATATTGATGCAGAATTATATGGAACTGAAGTTGATATGGCATCCCAAGATGGTAGTTTTTTGCTTACAAAAATAGAGGATAACTCTAAGATGAGAGAGTATATGGAATTCAAAAGATATATGGATTCTGTTGCCACAGCAAGTAAAAGGGTTAATAAAAGAGATGTTGAATTTTCTCAATTAACCTATGAACAATTTGTTGCCATTCAAGATAAAATAGGAAAAGAATTGGGGATTAATGATTACGGGAGACATGGCAGCATTACTTCTTTTGAACTTTATCTTAATGCCTATCATCAGCAACAAAAGGAATTTGCTGAAGCAAACCGAGGTAAAAATCAATCTAATTACGAAGCTATTATCAAAATAACTGACAAATATGCTGAATACCAAGCTACTGGATACAAAAGACAATCAGCCATTGGTGATGAATACAACAAATATTCTGATAATATTTCTGAACTTGCAAAAATTAAAAGTCTTGAACACCTCAAAACTAATACAGAGGTCTTTGAAAATCTTGAAGCATTTAAAAGTAAAATGTACTCTGAGTTTGAGGATGATAATGTGAGATTTAGAAGAAATGATGACGGCCTAAACGAGGTTAAAGAAAAAATCTACTCTAAAAACAAAGAGATTGCTGATAAAGAAGACTTAAGTCGAAAAGAACAGATTGACTATCTTGAAGAGACACAAGAAATACTCAACCAAAAAAGAAAAAAAGCTGAAGATAAAATCGGAACACATAACGATGAATACATTGAATATCAGGATAAAATCTCGGAAGTAAAAAGAAAAATGAATGACAAAGCCGATGACAAAATTGAACTTCACACCAATGAATTAGCTCTGCTTGAAGAAAAGAGAATAGAGCAAGCTCAGGAAAATGACAAAACAAATTTTGATAACGCTCAAGAGTATGCCAAGTTAAATGATAAGCTTACCGATGCACAAAAAGAGTTAATTGATAAGAACAAAAATAATTCTTTGAAAAATGATAAGGCATTTAAAGAGATTGAAGAAAAAAGAATAGAGCAAGCCAGAAAAGGGAATGAATCAAACACTGAGAATGCCAAAGAATACGATAAATTAAATGATAAACTCTCGGATGCTCAGCAAAAATTAATTGATAAAAACAAAAACAATTCTTTGAAAAACAGTGAAGCTTTAACAAAATTGGAAGAAGAAAGATCAACTCCTAAATCTGCTGCAAACAAAGATGAATTAGCACTTATATTCCCTCAAGGTGTTACTCAAAAAGTGTATGAAAGAAAAAACAACTTTGGAGAGGTAATTGAAATTACTGTAAGAAGGGTTGTAGTAGTTGGAAATAAAGGGGATGATTACATGCATAGAAAATCCAAAGCTGGAAGTTTCTATTTCAAAAACGGAGTCTCAATCTCTGACCAAACCTGGGATTTGGAAACTTCAGGTAAAATTGTAAATAAATAAAATAATGAAAAAAACTATTCTAATTATTACCTCTACCCTACTCCTATTTTCTTGTGGTATTTTTCAACAAAACAAAGCTGTAGAGTACAACAACTCTTTAATTATTGAACAGGAAAAAGTTGCAGATAAAATGAATAGCTTCATCGAAATGGCAACCTCTGGAGATTCATTATCCGAAACTGAAGTGCTTACTAAACGTAAAGAAATTATTGACTTTATTAATAATAGCATGAAAAAAGTAGAGGATATAGGTGACTTTGAAAACTCAAGTTTTTTTAAAGAAAGTATCCTAAATGTAATGAATGTGTATAAAGAAGGTATTGAAAATGAATACACTAAGATGGCTAAGTATACGGTTCTTCCTATTGAAGAACAAACCCCTGATAAATATATTGAAACAATGAAGTTAGCTTATACGGCTGATAGCTTAATAAGTAAAGCTGAAAACGAATTCATAGAGGCTCAGATTGTTTTTGCCAATGAACAAAACTTAGAATTAGAACCAGCTCCGGAATTTTAATGAAAATTTCGCAAAGAAATACATTCTTGATTTTAAAAACTTCCTAAGCATATTCCGGCTTGAAAAAACAAGCCACTCTGGTTGAATTTTGCATCGTCTAATTTTGATTGATTAAATTTCCATCTTGAATCTGAAACATCAAGTCTATACCCTGATTTGATTGAAAGTCCAAGAAAATCTTTGGCTAACATTATTCTGAATTCCCCCGAAAAATCAAAATATAAAGATGGATTTTTGAGATTAATCTCCGTAGAATTTATTCCTGAAAATAATGATGTGGTGTTGTCAGATGTTATTTTCAAATTAGTTTGTTGATATCCAAAACCAACCATTGGAATAAAATCTAAGCGTCTGGATTTAAGCAGGTCATAACCTACATTCATTGAAATGTTAAACCCTTTAAATTCTGCTTTAGAAGTATCACTCAGTGCTTGAGTAGACTTAATAAAAGAAAGGAATTGATAATCAAAATAAAATTGATCCGAAAGGTATCCGTAAGTTAATCCCCAATAGTTAATAGGCTTAACACCATCATTGATTCCTAAATAATTGTAAGTGCCACCCAAATCAGCCATGTACTGACCATAAATAAAATTAAAGCTAATTGTCTCGTCATAATTCCAATCATTTCTGACATATTGCTCATTTTTATATCTTGCATTATGAACTATAATATAATCGTAATTGTGTTCTAAAATTGAATCCAGCTCCGAATCCTTTTTTACTTTCAAAATTGCGATACTATCTTTGGGGAAAGACAAATTATCCAAGATATAATTTTTTACGGTATAGTTTGTCGCATTGTAATTACTATAATTATCCCGACTATTCAAATAATAAATTCCAGCAGAAAATACTTTCTTATTTAACACGCTCTGTCTGTTTTTATCAATCTTAGCAACCACAGAAGAAAAATTATAGGTATACCCATTAGAATTGATATTACGAAGTGTATGATTCCTTCCAAACTGACCATAAAACTTATCATTAGGTCGATTCTTAGCGATTTTATTTAATTCAGTGTACATATGCTCCTCACGATATAAAATACCTATTGGAGTTCCAGTTTTCTTCATGTCAAAATAGGAGATAGATTTTTCAATTGAGGAAATAAACCGTTTCAACAAATCGAAATTTTCGCCAAAATATACTTTATACTCGTTTTGAAATTTTTTAAAATTATTAAACACAAGCTTCATGCTTTTCAGGTTACTATATTGATTTCTGGAGCTTCCATTGAAATATACAACGTTTTCATTTCCCCATGAGTTCTTATTTTTGTTATAACCCCTTAAGAATTTAATTAGTTCTATCTGCTGCAAAATAGAATCATTAGGTCTGATTGAATCTTCTGGCAATAAATGATAAATCATTTCAAATCCAATCGGCAAAGATCTTTGTATATCAATTCCCTCAATTTTTATTTTATCGCCTTCTTTCAATGAATCGTTGTATTTTTTTACCTCTTTGAAATAGCTAAAAAAATTCTTGCCAAAGTGCTTTTCTATTGCCTTTTCCAACTTTTTATCTCCTGATTGAATATACTCACTTACCATCCAACCCGTAATATCGCCAAATTCAAGCAAAAGAGTATTCGCATCATGTTTTTGATGAAAATACTTGAATAGTTTTAACTCCAGTTTTAAATTAGATTCTTGAAACAAATGATTCTCTCCAGAAAAAAACAATCTGTAGGAATTATCAGTAGAGTCCAATATCGCCAAATCACCGAAAACCGAATCATTTTCAATATTAATGACATGAAATTTTTCTTGACTATAAGATGAATATCCAATCAAAATAAAAAGTAAAAGAGAAAAATATTTCATAATCTTAAGTGTTGTTTAGTAGATTTTGGTGCTGTAGTTTTTTAATAATTTATCAAGCTCTTTTGCTTTTCCTTTAGTTACTGAATCAAGTAAGTTCCAAAATGGAGCTTGATGATTTTTTTCTTTTGTATGAGCTAATTCATGGAGAATTACATAATCTTGCAACTCTTCTGGAACTCTCATTAGATGGAGGGAATAATTAATATTATTGATACTTGAACAACTCCCCCATCGTGATTTAGAGTTTCTGATAGTAACTTTTCCATAATTAAACCCAAACTTATTGGCTAATTCCTCTGTGTGCTTCGGTAGTTTAATTTTAGCTTCAACTCTCCAAGACTCTTCAACAGATTTTCTTATAAATTGTTGTACTTCTGTACTGTAAATATCTGCTTCCACTGGAATTGTAACTGTAATATTCTCATTGGTTACAATTGATTGCATAGAATTATGTCCTTCCCTTTTGATTACTAATTGATGAAGATTAGTTCTAAATTCAGTTTTCTCATCAAATATTGTTAAGCCTTCTGTTCTTTTTTTCTGTTGCTTTTCCACATTTTCAATAATCCAAGATTTTTTCTCTCCTACAAATCTTTTAGCCATCCAATAAGGCATTAAATAGGGAACAGTGACTCTAACTATCGAGTCAGGTTTAATAGTGATTCTGGCGTTCTTCGCTCTTTTACTTTTGATAAAAGATACATCTCCAATATCTTGGATATAAATAATTTTACTACTCAAAATTTAAATTTTAATTGTTTTCCCTGCTCAGTTTTAACCACTTCGTTTCTTTTTAAATTAGAAACAGACAAACCTAATAGTCGAATAGGTTTTTTAACTCTAAAACTCTCGTCCAAAATAATTTTCCAGCCGTCCATCAAATTTAATTTTTTTGAAATGTAGTGGTCAAAAGTCATGCTCTTGGTTTGTTGAGTAAAATCGTTGTACTTTATTTTAACAGTTAGCGTTCTTCCCTTTGCATTGGATCTATTCATTCTTTTTGCCAATTCTTCGGCAAGTTCATCCAGTTTTTTATAGATTTTTTTACTCTCTCTTATGTCCTCATAATAAGTATGCTCTACCCCTATTGATTTTCTAATTCGATTAGGATTAACTCTCCGGTGATCGTTTAACCTAACCATCTGGTAATAATAATTGCCAGATTTTCCATAAAATTTTATCAATTCATCTAACCTTTTACTTTTAAGATCTTTTCCTGTAAAAATTCCATTACTCATCATCTTGGCAGCCGTAACTTTTCCAATCCCAAAAAATCTCTGAATGGGCAGTTGATCAACAAATTCCGGTGCCTTTTCAGGAGTAATTACTGTTATCCCATTCGGTTTGTTTTCATCCGAAGCGATTTTTGCCAAAAACTTGTTGAATGAAACACCTGCGGAAGCAGTTAATCCTAATTCTTCTTCAATATTTTTTCGAATATCAATTGCTATTTGAGTGGCAAAAAATTCATTCATTTTATTGTCAGTCACATCCAAATATGCCTCATCCAAAGAAAGAGGCTCAATTAAATCTGTATATCTTGAAAAAATTTCTCGAATCTTTGAAGAGATTTCCTTGTACCTATGGAATCTTGGCTTCACAAAAATAAGATGAGGACAATTTTTAGCAGCAATTTTAGATGCCATAGCAGACTTTACACCATATTTTCGAGCCTCATAACTTGCCGCAGAAACTACTCCCCTCTCTCCTCCTCCAACTGCTATTGGCTTTCCTCTTAATTCAGGATTATCCAATTGCTCAACGGAAGCATAAAAGGCATCCATATCCACATGAATTATTTTTCGTATTTGTTTAATTTCTTCCATAAAAAAATCCCGATTACTTTTTTGAAAAGCAATCGGGATAAATTTAATGTTTTAATCTTAGTTTTTAATACTCTAATCTAGATTAAAATGAAACTTTAAATTCTACTCTTCTGTTTAATTTTCTTCCTGCAGAAGTTGAATTATCAGCTCTAGGATTAGTTATTCCATAACCTTGAGAAGTTAATCTTGAAGCGCTTACACCTTTTCTTATTAAGTAATCTTTAGCTGCTGCTGCTCTACTTTGAGAAAGTTTTAAGTTTTTAGCTTCATTTCCTGTGTTATCAGTATGACCTTCAATACTCAATTTGTAATCTGGGTTAGCAATCATAATTTGAGCAACATTATCCAATACAGAATAAGATTGTCTTTGAATTACAGAAGAACCTGTTTTAAAGAATAATCCTTCCATTGCTTGAGCAAGAACTCTTTTAGTTTCTTCTTTTACAACTTTTACAGCAGGACATCCATCATTAGCAGCAACTCCTGCAACTTTAGGACATTTATCTTTACTATCTACGATTCCATCTTTATCAGTATCTGGACAACCATTTAATGTTCCAGCTACTTTTGGACAAGCATCTTTTGAATCTACAACTCCATCACCATCCGTATCAGGACATCCTTCAAATTTTGCTAACCCAAATACAGTAGGACATTTATC
>JBMYYT010000122.1:0-7132 GCA_049609665.1 Flavobacteriales bacterium
ACCAATTCTTCTTCAATCGGAGAAGAATTCAATCAAGGAAGATTGAGTTACTCAACCATGACTTGGGTAGAACACAACTTAACCTACTCCAGAACTTTGATTGACAAGAAGAAAAAATTCTTAAAAGCTGGATTTACTTTCAAAATCTTGAACGGAATCGATTCGAGATATTTATACACGGAAGGCGGTGATGTAACGTTCAACACAAACAGCCAACTTACTTATGATGGAATGGAGTTTCAGTATGGGATGAATGACAAAAGAAATGAGCTGAGAGCCACAAAAATTGGAGTTGGAATGGATTTGGGTGTTATCTATGAATTCAGACCTAAATACAAAGAATTTGTTTATGCCATGGATGGAAAAAGAAGAAATCCAAGCAAACACATGAATAAATATAAATTCAAAATTGGAGCTTCCATTACAAATGTGGGTGGAATTAAATTCAGAAAAGATACAAACACTTATAACTTTATCAATGACAACAACAATACTGTAAACTACAAAACTCTTTTTGATTCAAAATTACAAGGAGACGCTATAAAAGATAATGTATTGCCTTTTGTAACAAACAATCAACTTGATGAAGACACAAACTACAGAATGAGTTTGCCAACAGCATTGAACCTAACTTTTGATTACCAATTATTTCCAAATATTTACTTAAACTACACAGGTTCATTGCCACTTTGGATGAGAGGTGACCCAAGCAAAGTTCATGACTTAATCATTAATACCGTTAGTGCCAGATACGAAACAGCGACTTATTCTGCAGGTATTCCAATTAGTTTGCAACGAAATGGACAAGTTAATTTTGGGTTGTATGCGAGGTTCAAATACTTATTTGTAGGAGCAAATAACATAAACAATTTATTAGGTCAACGAAAAGTATACAATGCCAATGTATATGCTGGAGTAGTTATCGGAAGACAACACAAAATGCCATCTGATATGGATGGAGATTTAATTTCAGATGCAAAAGACCTTTGTCCTTTAGATTCGGGAGGAAGAAGAATGAAAGGGTGTCCCGATGCTGATGGAGACAAAGTTCCTGATTACAAAGATTTTTGTCCTTATGATTATGGACCAAGAAAATACAACGGATGTCCTGATACCGACAAAGATGGAATTATGGATTACGAGGACAATTGTCCAAAAGAAAAAGGATTGAGAGCCAACAAAGGGTGTCCAGACAGAGACCAAGATGGAATTATTGATAAAGTAGATAGATGTCCTACTATTCCTGGGGTTTATGAGAACAACGGTTGTCCGCTTGAACCACTCGTATGTTGCTTGGATAGCGATGGAGATGGAATAAGTGATGCCATTGACTCCTGTGCTTATGAGCCAGGACCAGCAAGAAACAATGGTTGCCCAGAAGGTAAAGTGAAGAAAACAAAACCGCCAAAGGTGAAATATCCAAAAGTGGAAAAGAAGAAAATAGAACAGACTCTTGACGATGCCAAAACTGAAATGAAAAGGCAAACCGTGAAGGAAGTGCTGGAAGGTAGAACTACTATTGATTTTATAAATGTATATTTTGATGTAGATAAATCTGATGTTCAATCGCAATACAAGACTAAGCTTAATGGATTTGCGGATAAAATAAACCAAAATGCAAAGATTGTAATCCTTGTATTAGGACATACAGATAGCGATGGAGACAAGGTATATAACCTCAAACTATCAAACCGAAGATCTGAAGCTGTTAAGAGATATTTAGTGAAACAAGGAGTGGATGCGAATCGAATCGTGATTAAAAACTACGGAGAAGAAAAACCTGCGGAAGACAATACCTCTACAACCAACAAATCTAAAAACAGAAGAGTTGAAGTGAGGATGATGAGTTTGCATAATTGATTTTTTTAGGGATTAGGGACGTTTCAGAAAAAATTCGTCCCTATTTTATATAAAAGAAATGAATGGACAAAAAAAATCTTATGAGAAAGAAGTAAAAAAATTACTTTCAGCTATAGATATCTCAATTGATGCATATAGAAAATATCCTCCATACAGTTGGTCTCCTGATATCATTAAAATGGTTACACATAACTTAGAAGTTGATAAGAAACGTATTATTAACGCTGAAGTTAAATTCAAAAATCTAAATTCATTAAATTATGATATTGATGCTGTTTTTACTTTTTTTCACGAAGGTACTGGACCAGCAGTAGAATATTTTTGGGAAAGGATTGGTGAATTAGGATTGGGCTACGAAAGAAAGAACAAATTAAAAAAGATTCTTAAAAGAGGAAAAATAAGAGGTCAAATTGAATTTAATTATCTAAATGATATTATTGTTGTTGCTGAACAGGCAGGTTTAGCAACAAAAAACGAAATAAAAAGACTTAATAGTATGATTGGAAAATATGAATCAGGAAATAAATAAAAAAGCATCGTCATTCCTGCCTTTCGACTATCGCTCAAGATAAACTTCGGCAGGAATCTATATTCATCGTTTAAAATTCTCGCTTTAAGATTCCCGATTTCTCGGGAATGACATTTGGATAGAATTGGAAATACCTAAAACATATACCTCGCCACCACTTTAACATCAGAACGGATGTTTCCGTTTATCTCTTCCAATCCGCTTAGGATAGTTTCTTCATTGCGGTAATTCCATATTCCGTAGCGTACCCAGAAATCAAATTTCTTGCGGTATTTGTAGCGAGCTGTGAGGTAAAATCGTGAACCCGTTCGGTAATAAGCTGGGATATAGAAGTAATACAATACGTCATTCTCATAAGCGTAAATTCTTGAATTAAAAGACTCTACATCAAACAAAGCATAGCGAGCAGAAAACGAATACGGTTTGGATTTGGGCTTAAACACCACATCCTGATACACCAAAAATCCTTTTTCTTTGTCTGCTTCCCCTTTTTGGTAATTGACTACCTCTACTCTATTTCTTAAACTCAAATAATCTGTGATTTTATAGGAGAGTTGAAACCGATAATTCGTTCTGCTTTCAGTGGAGAGTTGATAAATATTCGATTCAATTTGGCTGTTGTTTATACCCCTATCTTGGTGCCTTATTCGGAAGTAAGCACTAAAATTTCGGCTTTTCTTGTAAAGTAATTGAGCCGTGTAATCGTAACCTCCTGAGTTTGGTTGAAAAGCTTGAAATCTCATCCAAGGAAATTTAAAAAAATCAATTGAACCTGTTAAGAATAATTGCGAAGTCAACGTAGCATTGAACCCTGTGTAAATTCCTTTTTCGTTCCATGAATTGCTGCTTTCGGCAAATCCATTGCTTAATAGATTTTGATAATCCTTTCCATAGTTTCGGTGCAAAATTGTGAATGAAAATCGAGAGTCCAGTGATACCAAAACTCCATTCACGTAGGCAATTCCTCCATTTTGACTGCGAGAAACCTCTCCAAAAAAATTGTAGTTTTTGAACACATAATTATAATCCAATCCAGCAACAAAGTTTTTATTATCAGCAAATTCAAACTGATTATACACAGATAGTTTTCGTTGAAAATCACCATCATATCGGGATGCAAAACCGGTTGCACCAATTTTCAAAGATTGATTGTAATATTCCAATCGTCCACCAAAATGCGTTTCGAGTAGCGCATCTTTATCATTCAATTCAGCTTCTGTTCTATGAAAGCCACTATTCTGAAAAGAAGAAAAAGCAATTTCATTGGTCACATCATCTATTGTATCAGTGATATTGGCATCAATTCTTTTTCTTGAATAAAAAGCAGAGAGATTTATGTTTTTGGTTAATCCAAAAGTAGCAGCTCCTCCTCTCAAGAAATTATTTTCATCTGCCGAAGCATAATGCCTTATCCCCACCGCGTTTCTTTTTACAGTGCTAATATCTACAGATTTACCAAAGGCTAATCCACTCCACAATGTTAACCCCTGACCCACTTGAAAATGATAATCGCCAATCGCCAAAGCTTTGACTCTCCCAAAATCTTTAATGAAAAAATGAGCGGAATAAAAATCAAATCCTTTTTGTGAACCTCTAAAAAACTCCTCTCCTTGGTCTTTTTCAGCAGTGAATCCCAAACTTATTTTGTTAATGTATTTGAATCTGTATCTCAAAAATAATTTATCAGGACTCCCTAAGTATCGATTATCATCTTTCTCAACCTTGGGAGAATAACCAACTTTCTGTTCAATATCTCGAATGTTCCTCAGGTAGATTTCATTTTTACCGCTTTTAAGTATTTCTTTGATTGAGATATTTGGAGTAAATAAATCTTGCGATACTTTGACAAAAGGCAACACAAGCCGAATGGTGCTCATATCAAATCCTGGAACTGCCTGCAGTTCATAAATCGTCATTAATTTATTATTAGAATTAATGTGATTTTTCAAACTTAATAGCTGAATATCAGAAACCAATCCCATTTCCAATAATACGTCAATCTCATTCAAATTATTGAGGTTAATTGGATTATCGTAGTAATAATAGAGGTTATCCAATAATGTGGTGTAATCCACTTCCTCATTTTCTCCACCAATGTATTCGATGCGTTGTTCAATGATTTCGTTTTTTTCTTCGGATTTAGTTTGGGAGAATCCTCCCAAAGAAATCAAAACACTGGCAAAAACGATATGAAATTTCTTCCAATTCATTTAAAGGAATAAGTCATTCCCAAAGAAGGAGTTATTCCCAACGCTGGGTGGAGAGAAGCCGAAAAATCTAAATTGAATTGTTTTTTAACTACACCAAATCCAATCGTTGGAACTCCGGGATTAGTTGATATTCCCGCTCGCAAATAAAAATGCTCCGTAGGTAAATATTCAATCCCTGCTTTGAGCGAAAAAGGAAATTCAATGTCTTTTTCAAGTTCCAAATTGGTGCGCAGCTTATCCGAAAACTGGTAAGAGATCCCTAAATTCATTATCACAGGAATAATTTCTTGCTGATAGTCATTGAGCTTGCTTTGAGAAGGATTAAACAGGTGAAACCCAATTTGTAAATTCTTCGTGGGTTTTGCCAAAAGACCCAACTCAAAAGTCAAATTATTAGCTCGTCCGTAATTATTTCCTAACTGCAAAGAATGATAATTCAATCGAATCCCAATATTGAATTTTTCAGAGATTTTCATTCCGTAACCCAACCCAATTTTAGATTCACGAAATAGATTATCGCCAAATCCTGTATAGTTCAATCCAAATGTTCCACTTTTCTTGGTTGGAATAGCCATTGCGAAAGACTGAATTCCCATGGCTTTTAATAGAAATCTACTTTCGTAAGAAATTCCCGCACTTATTGAAGATACATCAGCCAAAGCTGCTTGATTATACCGAATTGCCCACACATCAGCCAAACAAAGTCCTGTATTTCCCATTCCTGTTGCTCTACCTCCAATGGCATAATTCTCTTTTCCAGAGAAACTAACCAAGGGGATTAAACAAAGAAAGAGTAACAGTTTTTTCATACAAGAGTTATTTCTTTAAATATACAGGGAATGGATTGGATTGAAAAGGAAACCGAATTTAAATTGATTTGAAAAAATAATAGCTAATTAGCATGCTTCCAAAAATAACCGCTTAAGACATTGTATTACTGATTATTACTTTGAACGAATGAGCTTTTTAGGTATATTCGTGTTTTACAAAAATCATTTTGACAAATGAAACCAATAGAGCATGTAATCAATCTTGATCTTCCACCAAAAGAACGATGGGAATTCCTTATTGATTACAAAACAGAAGTAAATGAATTACTTCAATGTTATTTAAATGACTTTGAAGGTGCCGATTATATCTTTGATAGTATTGAATCTTACAAAAACAAAATTATTTCAAACACTTACCTGGAGGAGATTGAATTTATTTCTTCTATCTCCAAGTTTTCTGCGAATGAGGTTTTAATCGCAAATCTTTACTACGATGTTTTAAAATTCTATCTTGGATGCACTGCTTTTGCTATTAAAACTAATGGAACTGTTTTACACTCAAGAAATCTTGATTGGTGGACTGACAATAATCTTTTAAGTAGTCAATCAAAAATATTCGACTACCAACGTAATGGAAAAACTATTTTTAAAACAGTTGGATGGGTAGGATTCATTGGTGCATTATCTGGAATTAAACCCGGTAAATTCTCACTGACACTAAACGCTGTTCTTAGTAAAGAATCTGCTGAAATTGCAATACCTGTTTCATTTCTTATTAGAGATGTTCTTGACAATTCAAACTCATACGTTGAAGCAAAAGATACTTTAGAAAAAACGACTATTGCCAGTGACTGCCTCCTATTATTATCAGGAACAAAATCAAACGAATTAGCTGTTATAGAGAGAACGCCTAAAAGATTTGCAACAAGAGCAACTAACAATGATGTGATATGTGTTACGAACGATTATAAGTTACTTGAGAATGGAAATACAGGAGAATCTGAACTTCAAACATCTTCTTGCGGAAGATTTGATAGGGCTTGTGAATTATTAAGTAATAGACTTCCAAAAAATGCAGAAGAATGCTTTGATATACTTAAAGATAAAAGTGTGATAATGGGGATAACCGTTCAACAAATGGTTTTCGATAATAAAACTGGTGAAATTGAACTAATAAAAACAAATATTAACAACATATAAGTTTCAACTAACAATTACTAAATCAAACTATGAAAAAACAAATCCTATTCACCCTAATAACTCTAATGAGTTTTACTTATTTCAGTCAAACTTTTGAAGGAACTATCACCTACAAAATGGAAGCCTTAAACCCTATGCCAGAGAGAATTGCTGATAGTATCTGGCAAAAAGCAATTAAAAAACAATTTGGAGAAAATGGATACATGCTTCAAAAATATTTTTATAAAAAAGGGAATTACGTTTCTGAAATTAATACAGGTTTACAGAAAGGATTTCAGGCATTTAATCCAAAAGATGGACTGATGTATTCTTGGAAGAAAAACTCTGATACTGCAACAACTCTGAATAGCAAAACCTATTCGGATAAAGTAGTTGAGATAATTGACTCTAAAGAAACAGACACTATTTTAGGTATTCCATGTAAAAGCATCATAATAAAATCTCAGTTAGGCGAAATGATACTGTGGTTTAATTCCAAACATTTTAAAATGGATGCTAAATTTTACAAAGGACATAAATACGGACATTGGGAAGAAATTTTAAAGAAAACTGGTTGTCTTCCT
>JBMYYT010000123.1:0-7128 GCA_049609665.1 Flavobacteriales bacterium
TAATATTTATACAATACCACATTATTTGCTAATCGACTCAAAAGGAAAAATAGTTTCTGTAACTGCACTTCCTCCCTCACCAAATGGGGACTTCAAGTCAATAGAAAAAACTTTCTTTGAGTTGAAAAAGAAATCACGAAGTAATAAGAGATTTATACCAGGTTTAAAATAAATGTACCAAAGAATTGCTCATATCGCATTAGTTGTAAAGGATTACGATGAAGCAATCGAATTTTACACCAAGAAATTAGACTTTACTCTGCTGGAAGACACGAAAATTAATGAGGATAAAAGATGGGTAATGATTGCTCCTCCTGGTGCTAAAGAATGTTGCTTATTACTTGCCAAAGCTGCTGATGAAAAACAACTAAAAAGTGTTGGTAACCAGACAGGTGGCAGAGTTGGAATCTTTCTTTTTACAGATGATTTCTGGAGAGATTACACCAAAATGACTACTCAAAACATTAATTTTGTGAGGCCTCCAACTGAATTTGAATATGGTACAGTAGCTGTTTTTAAAGACTTATATGGAAATCTATGGGACTTAATTCAACCCAACGAGAATAACAAAGGTCTACAATAAATAGAAAAAAGCTAAGCTTATTGGTTTCCAGGAATAATTGTTGGGCAATGGATATTCATAAAAGAATCTCTTAATTCCATATAGTAGCTTTTTCTTGTTGAATCAAGAGCTTTCATATAGGTGCTAATTACCTTGTTAGGATCAAAACAGGCTTGAAACATAGCTTGCTGCCTTTGATACTCGTCCATAATCAAAGAATCACCAGCTTTAATTTTATTTACATACTCCTGTAATGGTTTAGCGCATCCGCAGTACCTTTTTACATGACTTTCGCAAGCTGATTCAAATGTAATTTCTTCCTTAACTTCAGGTTCTACCCTTTCTGGTTGAGCAGGAGGTATTGTAGCTTTTGGAGCTTCTGTACCACACTGAATCAGTAAAAGAGAAAAGAAACTTAGTAATATGAAAGGATAGATTTTCAAAATTATCTTTTGCTTATTTCCACATAATTACGTGCGTTTGCACCTGTATAAATTTGACGAGGACGACCAATTGGTTGCTTAGTCTCAATCATTTCTTTCCATTGTGCAATCCAACCTGGTAATCTTCCAATAGCAAACATTACTGTGAACATTTCAGTTGGGATACCAATAGCTCTGTAAATTATTCCTGAGTAAAAATCTACATTTGGGTATAATTTTCTGTCAACAAAATACTGATCTTCAAGAGCTGCAGCTTCCAGCTTTTTGGCTATATCCAATACTGGATCATCAATTCCTAATGCATCCAACACATCGTCACAAGCCTTTTTAATGATACGTGCTCTTGGGTCAAAGTTTTTATATACTCTATGTCCGAACCCCATTAATCTAAATGGATCGTTTTTGTCTTTAGCTTTATCTAAATATTTTGTTACATCTCCACCGTCAGCTTTAATACTTTCCAACATTTCGATAACAGCTTGGTTAGCTCCACCATGAAGTGGTCCCCAAAGTGCAGAAATTCCTGCAGAGATTGAAGCGTAAAGATTTGCTTGAGAAGAACCTACAATTCTCACTGTAGAAGCCGAGCAGTTTTGTTCGTGATCAGCGTGAAGAATCAATAATTTATTTAAAGCCATCGCAACAATTGGGTCAACCTTATACTCATCAGTAGGCATTGCGAACATCATGTTTAAGAAATTTTCACAATAATCTAAGTTGTTATTTGGATAAATTGCTGGATGACGCATCGCATTTTTAAATGACCATGCTGCCAAAGTTGGAACTTTTGCAATTAATCTGTGTATGGTTAAATCAACAGCATCTTCACTTCTATTTGGGTCTTGAGACTCAGGATAAAATGAAGACAATGAATTTACCAAAGAACCTAAAACTCCCATCGGATGAGCTTGATGAGGAAAAGCTTGGTAAAACTTTCTCATGTCTTCAGCCACCAATGTGTGCTTTCTGATATTTTCTTTGAAAGTATCTAATTGTTCTTTGTTTGGTAATTCTCCTTCAATCAATAAATAAGCAACTTCCAAGAAAGTTGATTTTTCAGCTAATTCTTCAATTGAATATCCTCTGTAACTTAAAATTCCTTTCTCTCCATCCAAAAATGTAATAGCACTTTCAGTAGCTCCAGTATTTTTATATCCCGGGTCAAGTGTTACATATCCAGATTGACCTCTAAGTTTTGAGATATCAATTCCTTTCTCATTTTCAGATCCAGTAGTTACAGGAAACTCGTAGGTTTCTCCGTCCAAAATGAATTTAGCTGTTTCGCTCATAGTTTGTTTAAAATAAGGTTATTGAAGTAAAAAATTAAAATAGAAAAATACATTTTTCTATTTCAGTGCGAATATAGAAAATTATAGGGTAAAAGTGCAATTTTTAAGACGGTAATTTTACTAAATTGAAAATAATTAATTAAAGTGATTCAATTTTTCTCAAAAGATAGAATAATCTCCTTCAATTCTGCCAAAACTGCAGCCGTAGCTCCCCAAACCACTTTGTTTTCCAAATCAAGATAAGGAGTTTTTAATTTTAATCCACCTTGCATTAAGACTTCTGTTTCTTTCACTCTTTTTTCATCCATTATAGCCGATAGAGGAATTTCGATAATCTCTTTTACTTCTTTTTCTTCTCTCACAAAATTTGGTTCATCTTCATAAAAAGCTAAAAAGACATTAACCATGAAATTACTTGGAGGAATATAAATCTGTGTCAATTCTCCTATAACTTCAATACCTGATTGTAAAATCCCGATTTCTTCTTCTGTTTCTCGTAAAGCAGTTTCTAATAATGAATTGTCTATTTCTTCTTTCTTCCCTCCGGGAAAGCTAATTTGATTTGAATGAACGCCTTTATAATCTTGCCGTTGAATAACAGGGAAATACAATTCATCTTCTTTGTTGTACAACAAAACTAATACAGCACTTTCTCTGTAATTTTGTGGAATAGTTTTGGTCAAAGCTCTGTATGGAGTCATTTTAAGATGAGCCTCTATGCCCGGCAAGGGTTGCTTAAGTTTTTTTTTGAGAGAATCTATTGGAATCAAAGTTGAAAAGTTAATTTTCGATAAATTTAATAGAAACCGAATTAATACAATATCTCAACCCAGTAGGTTGTGGTCCATCATTAAAAACGTGACCTTGGTGTCCTTTGCATGTTGCACAAACAACCTCTGTCCTTACCATTCCATGGGAATTATCCGCAATACTCAATACATTCGTTCCTATAATATCATAAAAAGAAGGCCAACCTGTACCTGACTTAAATTTCGTTTCAGATGTATATAAAGGAGTTGAACAACCAGCACACACATAGGTTCCTTTTCGCTTATTATTTAATAATTTCCCTGTGAAAGCTCTTTCTGTTCCTTTTTCTCTTAACACATAATATTCTTTTTCTGTCAATATTTTTTTCCATTCAGCTTCTGTTAGGTTTGAATAATCAACCGCTGAATCTCTCCTAAAAATTTCTTGAGGAGTTTCATTTTCAACTATTGCCACTTCTGTGTTATCTTGTTCTGAAACATCTAATGTATTACTTTTGGAAATGGATTGAGAACAAGAAAATAACAGGGTTATGATGGAAAAGAAAACTAAATTTTTCATGATATATTTTTTTATAAAATTAGTCAAATAAAAGACTAAATTCAATATCGAAAATAGAATCGAATAATTACAAAAAATTCTATCTTTAACTTAAATTAGCTTTTATGAAAATATACCCAATCAATACTGGAAATTTTAAATTAGATGGAGGAGCAATGTTTGGTGTAGTTCCAAAATCGTTATGGTCAAGAACGAATGTACCCGACTCAAACAATATGTGTAGTTGGTCTATGCGATGCATGCTCATTGAGGATGGCGATAGATTAATATTAATTGATACTGGAATTGGAGACAAACAATCCGAGAAGTTTTTTAGCTATTATTATATGTTTGGGGATGATTCTCTACAAAAATCCATTGAAAGTCTCGGTTTTGGTCTGGATGAAATTACTGATGTAATTCTTACTCATTTGCATTTTGATCATTGTGGCGGAGCAATTATTAAAAATCATGATAAAGATAGGTATGAACCGTTTTTTCCTAATGCCACATTCTGGAGCAATGAAAAACATTGGAAATGGGCAGTTGAACCTAATCAAAGGGAAAAAGCCTCTTTTTTAAAAGAAAACATATTGCCGATTGAACAAAGTGGACAGTTGAAGTTTATAGAAAGAGTTGGAGATTTTTCAAAAGGAATAATCCCTGAAATGGAATTCTTTTTTGCAGATGGACATACTGAAAGTCAAATGATTCCAATAATTAACTACAAAGGAAAAAAAGTTGCATTTATGGCTGATTTATTGCCTTCAACTGGACACATTCCTCTGCCCTATGTAATGGGATATGACACGAGACCTTTATTAACTTTGAGCGAAAAAGAGAAATTCTTAAACAAAGCAGTTCAAGAAGAAATGATACTTTTTTTAGAGCACGATTTTGACAATGAATGTTGCACAGTAAAGCAAACCGAAAGAGGAGTCCGGTTAAATGAAGCTTTCGCGTTTGGAGATATATTCAACTAAAATTATTGGAATAATTATTGCTGTAAAGAATTTGAAAAAGAATTTATCAATGAAAAATATTATTACATTAATCTTTACTTTATTTGTTTTGACTGGAATAAGTCAAAAAACCGCTCAAGATCGTGCAGAAGATGTTGTAAAGGCACACTTAATTAAAACATTTACAGCTGAAAAGTACAAATCTTACGGCTTTAAACAGCTATTTAAAGTAAGTCCTCCCAGAATACTTGAAGTGGAGGGTCTTAAATCAAAGATTGATAAGTTAAGAAAAAACAACTTACTTACGGATAGTTCTTTAAAGCATTATGACTCTATCTTAAAGCTAAAAGTTGATACGATTAAAGCTTTAAAGGAGTTTTCTTATTACGACATCAAACATTATTATGTAATAAAAGACGCTAAGAAAAATCACCTCTATTTTACTCAGTTTTTTCTATTCCCTGATGGAAAAATAAAAGACGTGACTCAACTAATGAAATATGAATTTGTTGGTAAGGAATATGATTGGTTTTATAACTATTATAGAAGAAATCCTATGTTGCCAAATGACATAAGGGAAAACAAAAAATGCTTTCAATATTTAGATAATTTATTAAAGAATGAGACCTTTAACCGTGAGTCAACCATGGCTACAGTTATCAATACTTATTCTGTTATCTCAACTAAACAATTCCTTGACACAACTGTCCTTGCGAGGGTATTATCCATGCATTGGCTGAAAAAAAATAATGATAATGAGTTGACCATTAATCGATTTTCTGATGTTTCTCCTATCCTTGATAATAAGGAAACAATTGGTTACAAGCTATTTGTGAAATATGAAGAAGCTGGAATTGAAAAGGTTCAATACTTTGAGTTTGACTTGAACTATATTTTATCAAATTCACTGCCGGTCGAAAAACCATTTGAACAGTACTTTAAAAAAAAGGAATAATAAGTCTTGGTTAATATTGATTGGTTAAAATAACTAAAAAACAAAATTCAATTTTTTGAGAAAATATATTTACTACTATTATTTAAACTTTACTTTATGAAAAAAAATCAATTAATCGTTTTAATATCACTTCTTTATTTTAGTAGTTTCTCACAACAATCATGGATGCAAATAGATTGTGGGACGGAGTTCTCAATTGGATTAAAAAACGACAGTACATTATGGACCTGGGGAGTGAATGGTAACGGGCAACTCGGAAATAATTTAGCATCGACTTCAGAAAACTCACCCATAATAGTTGCACCCACCGCAAAATGGAAACATATAGCTACTGGCGCATTTCATTGTCTTGCTATAAAAAATGATGGTACTTTGTGGACTTGGGGCTTAAATGCAAATGGACAGTTGGGAATTGGAAATACAACTCAAATAAATAAACCAACACAAGTAGGTACAGATACAGACTGGAAATATGTAGATGCGGGATTAGCTCATTCTTTTGCAATAAAAAATAATGGAACTCTTTGGGGATGGGGTTTAAATACCAACGGTCAGCTTGGAATAGGAACAAATACGGATAGTAATATTCCTGTTCAAATAGGAACAGGAATCAATTGGAAGACAGTTTCATGCGGGGGACTTCATACACTTGCGTTAAAATCAGATGGTACAATTTGGTCTTCTGGATTCAATGGAAACGGACAATTGGGATTAGGCAACATAACAAATAAAAACGTTTTTAATCAAATTGGGACAGCAAACAACTGGAAAGACATAAAAGCTGGAACTGAATTTTCTTTGTCTCTTAGTGCAAGTGGTAATCCTTTCTCTTGGGGATTTAATGGAAACGGACAACTTGGAGATTCAACTACTACTCAAAGATTATCTCCAACCATTATTACAACTGGAATGAATTGGATTAAGATTGCTGCTGGTTCAAGTTTTGGCTATGGAATAGCAATTGACAGTTCGCTTTGGTCATGGGGCTTTAATTTTTACGGTCAATTAGGTGATAGATCAACCTCACAAAGAAATTTTCCGGTTTTGGTAGATTCTCAATCAAATTGGCTGAGCATTTCTGCTGCAGACGGAGCGATTTCAAGCGGTTCAATATTTGGTCATCATGCTATCGGACTAAAGGATAATGAGAATGGATTCTGTTTTTCAGGAGCTAATTATACTGGACAGGGTGGAGACGGTACAATAAATAATAAAAACTATTTTTCTTGTGTTCAAAATTCAACTGAAATTTCTAATGAAACTTTGAATTCAATTGAATTAAACGTATTTCCAAATCCCACAATATCCAATATTACTATTAATGTTACCCAAACAAAAAACATGAGTTTTGAGTTATACAATACCTTAGGAAAAAAACTAATGGAAGAAGAAATTTTATCAGAAAATCAAGAAATTGATTTATCTCAATTTCAAAAAGGAATGTATTTATTGGTACTAAAACAAAATTTGATACCGGTGTACCATTTTTGGAACATATGATGGATCAAATCGGTCGTCATGGTTTGATTGATCTTGAAATCACTTGCAAAGGTGACACCCATATTGATGATCATCACACAACTGAAGATATTGGCATTACGTTAGGTCA
>JBMYYT010000124.1:0-7097 GCA_049609665.1 Flavobacteriales bacterium
ATTTTCACCTAAATAATTGGTATTTAAAGATTTTAAGACCTTGATTTTAGTTTCGAATAGCTTTTTATACTTCTTATTGGTATCAAGTAACGAAACCATTTTTTCTAAGTAAAAATTACTTCTCTCAAATTTTTTCTCTCGAAAGAATATGTTCGCCATGAAATAAAGCAGCTTAAAATGAAAGAAAACATGTCTGTTTTTTTCTTCTTCTTTTCTTGAAATAATATTATACCGAGCCGTCACAAAAGGAATAATAGGTTCGTAATCCTTGTTAATGTTGGCGCTTGCCGATACTATTTGAACTAATTGATAGAGAGTTTTATAATTATTTCCTGAACTTTCAGTGATATTAAATCGTTCAAAAACCTCAAAAAGCAAAGTCTCAATATCTACATCTATTCCGTTTAATATAAATTCGTCCAGCTTTGATTTAACCATGGCATACGCCATGTTCAAGTTAGACTCTTGAATGAGTTGAACTCGGTTTGATTCCAGACTTTTAATAGCATTATCCAAATCCAACTCGGCATTATAATGGGAGAATTGAATAAGCAAATTGTAGATCTCATTCAATGAAATCACATCATTTTCTTCAATTGCTTTTTTCTCTGCATTGGACAGAAGTTTGAACCCAGATTTGTAGTTTTTGGTCTCAATGAGATGCTTTCCTGCAAGAATTAATTTGGTGATTTGCAAGATTTCTTCCTCCTCTTGGTTAAATCTTTCTGTAGAAATAAAATCTATCAATTCATTGAACAATCGCTTCCGCAACTGATGGTAAGCCACTCGGTTATCTGTGCCATAAATTTTAACTGGAATTTGATTTACAACTACTTTCTTATCTGAAATCAACTTTAGTAAAGTCAGTTTTTTAGAATCAGTTTGCTTTCCCCTTTTCCTAAGGAACGAAGCAAATTTTGCCCGTTCTTCTTTAGTCATCTGACCTATTATTTCCGAAAGTGGAATCATGAGTTAATTTTTATATCTCTTAAGTTTAATTGAAGCTTGGTATTTCCGTTCCAAGTATTCTCTTCAATTACAAATACCATATCAAAATACTGATTTTTATTGATTTTTTCAAAAAACTCTCCCAATCCAAATCCTATACAATCAAATAGTTGAGCTGGATTTGCTTCTTGGTAAACGGATAATTTTAAATGAGTTTCTCCAACCACTTTAGAGTATTTTGCTTGAACATTTTTAATCATAAAAACGGGATGCATATTTTGTGGTCCAAAAGGTGCAAACCTTTTGATGATTCTATAAAACTTCGGAAATTTTTCTCCTTTCTTTGGAATTAACTTATCCAAAGTTATTTCCAAATCAATTTTTATTTCTGGGACCAATTGTTCTTCAGTAATGGTCTCGGAAACTACCTCATCAAATTTCTTTCTAAATGCATCTACGTTCTCGATAGGCATGGTCATTCCTGCGGCATACATGTGACCTCCAAATTGTTCAATTAAATCGGAGCAGGCGTCAATCGCGTTATATACATCAAACCCTTGAACTGAACGTGCTGAGCCAGCAGCTTTTCCATTGCTTTCGGTTAAGATAATTGTGGGTTTATAATGTGTTTCAATAACTCGTGAAGCCACAATCCCAATTACTCCTTTGTGCCAATCTTCATTATACAAAACAGTAGATTTTGCATTTAAAAAATCTTCATTATCGGCAATCATATCCAAAGCTTCCTTAGTGATTGATTGATCAAAATTCTTTCTGGCTTTGTTTTCGCTTTCAATGAATTCTCCCAGTTCTCGGGCAGTTTCATCTTCTCCCGAAACTAACAATTTCACTGCATTCATTCCAGATTTCATTCTGCCAGCCGCATTTATTCTTGGTCCAATGGTAAACACTACATCGGTTATATTCATTTCTCCTTTTCTTGAAGAAAGTTTAATAATCTCTGCTATTCCCTTTCTCGGGCTGTGATTAATTTTCATTAAACCAAAAAATGCCAACACTCTATTTTCTCCAGTTACTGGAACTATATCCGATGCTATACTCACCACCAACAAATCGAAATATTCTTCCAAATCCGAAAACTCAAATCCTAATTCTTGGTTTAGAGCTTGGACCAATTTAAATCCCACTCCACATCCACACAATTCTTTGTAAGGATAATCGCAATCTTTTCTTTTGGGGTCAAGAACAGCTTCCGCATTCGGTAATATTTCTCCTGGTCGGTGATGGTCACAAATAATAAAGTCTACTCCTTTTTCTTTGGCATAATCTACTTTTTCAACCGCTTTTATTCCACAATCTAAGGCAATGATTAATTTGAAATCATTGTTAGCAGCATAGTCTATTCCTTGGTAAGAAACTCCGTAACCTTCCGTATATCTATCTGGAATATAGAATTCTACGTTTTTGTAATGTTGTATCAAAAAAGTGTACATCAAAGAAACTGCGGTGGTTCCATCCACATCATAATCGCCATACACCAGTATTTTTTCTTCTTTTTCAAAAGCTTCAAAAACTCTATCCACCGCTTTGTCCATGTCTTTCATCAACAATGGATCGTGAATCTGCGACATTTGCGGACGAAAAAATGTTTCAGCTTCTTTGTAGTTGGTTACTCCCCTTTGCTGAAGTAATTCCACCAATTCTTTATCCAGTCCCAGTTGTTCTTCCAACTCTTGAGTAGGTAAGTTAGTTTTGGGTATTAAAGTCCAGCGTTTTTGTTGCATTTAATATATCTTACTTTTTTATTCTGTCATTCCGGTCTCCGAACCGGAATCTATTAACGAGAATATTTCACGCTCGTTCTTGCAATATTTCACTGAATAAGATTCCTGCCTTCGCAGGAATGACATATGTTAGGTTTTTATTTTAAAGATAGCAATTCCAAGATTAATGAAATATACAATTACTCCAAAAATAATTAGCAAAAATGCTACCAAGGTCAAAAGATTCATTTCGATCAAAAATTCTGAAAAAGTTGGTTCAATCGTGCTTGAGTAGTAACGTCTTGGTGGGTCTGATAAGTTAATGATTTTGGGAAGGGTCAGAATAAACAATCCTGTCACAGAAGAAATGAAATGAATCCAAGATAATTTTATATTCAATTTTTTAGCTTGAAAAAAATACCCCAAACCAGAAAGAAATAGAAAAAGGCTTAGGGGAATTCCATAATAATTTAATGGAAATATCGTATTCCAAGTTTCATTGGGTATATCCAAGATTGAATCTTGGCAAACAAAACTATAAAACAGAAACAATGGGATTAATCCCCAAAACCACCAGTATGTTCTTATTTTTTTCATTTTACTTTTCATCTGTCATTCTGAACTTGATTCAGAATCTTAGGCTCCCTTTTTATAGATAGCTATTCCCAAATTAACGAAATAAATAATAACTCCAAAAACTAAAACATATACCCCAAGAGTAATAATATTATTCAAATCTTGTATGTGATTTAAAAAGTCAAAATCTGTGTTAGATTGATATCGTCTTGGAGTTCCAGCAAGTCCAATGAAAAACATTGGAAAAACAATCAATCCGAATCCCAGCAATGAGGAGAGAAAATGAATTGCATTTAGAAAAGGATGAAATTTAACCTTCTTAAATAAATACCCACATCCAGAAATAAATAGAATTAAACTAACTAAAACTGAGATATGCCAGGTCGAAACCACAAAATAAGTATCGTGAACAGGAATATCAAGTGTAGAATCGAACCCAAAAATAAAACCAAATAATAAAAATGGAATAGCTAAAACCCAGAAATACCAGTATGTTCTTATTTTTTTCATCAGTATTATTTTGGTTTATCAGTTAAGTTGGGCTCCGCTTCGCTGAGACATTTTGAACAAGTTCAAAACCCTCAGTCCTTCTCGAATGGTAGGGACAAACCCGAACCCTGAGTGTCCCGATATAAAATCGGGATGTATCGAAGGGTGACATTAACCCACTAAATCTCAATTCAAGAAAACTTTACATACTCTGATCAATCTTCCTTACCATCGTAAGAATAGTGGCAATCGCAACAGTTTCTCCAGTTTCGTCATACACATCCACCAAGAATTTCACAATTCCTTTTGCAATGTCCTCTTCATCTCTTTTTTCTCCGTCTATTTTTTCTTTCACTGTGAATTTAACACCGATTGTCGCACCTACATAAACAGGTTTCACAAATCGAGCTTCTTCAAGTCCGTAGTTCAATAAAACTGGACCTTTAGCAGGTTCTACGAATAATCCTGCCGCTTTGGAAAGGATAAAATATCCGTGTGCCACACGCTCTTCAAAGATTGTCCCTTCCAGAGAAGTTACATCCATGTGAGCATAAAAATTATCACCACTTACATTCGCAAAGTTTACAATATCCGTTTCAGTTACGGTATGTTTTGCTGTTATCCAAGTTTCTCCGATTTCTAATTCTTCAAAGTGCTTACGGAAAGGATGAACCTTATCGTGTTTGAATTTTCCACCCGTTTGATATTGGTTGGTAATCGCTGTAAGTGTGGTTGGTGAACCTTGAATAGCAGTTCTTTGCAAGTAGTGTTTTACACCTCTCATTCCTCCCATTTCTTCTCCACCTCCAGCTCTTCCTGGACCTCCGTGAGTTAATAATGGCATTGGCGAACCGTGACCTGTGCTTTCTTTCGCACAATCAGCATTTAAGACTAATATTCTTCCGTGCAGTGCTGCAGCTCCTAACACAAATTTTTTAGCTATTGAGTTGTCAGCTGTTACAATTGAACAAACTAAAGAACCTTTTCCAAGTTTCGCAAGTTCAATAGCTTCATCAATCGTTTTGTAAGGCATTATGGTTGAAACAGGCCCAAACGCTTCTAAATTGTGAACATCTGTTTTATTGAATGGATCATCATTTAAAAACAATATTGGTGAGAAAAAAGCTCCCTTATTTTTGTCTGCTCCAGTCACTTCAAAGTCGGATAGACTTCCGTAAACAATCTCTTGACTTTCTGCCAATTGATTTACACGTGTTGTAACTTCCTTCACTTGCTCTTGACCTGCCAAAGATCCCATTCTCACTCCATCTTGGCTTGGGTCTCCAATGACAGTTTTTGCCAATCTCTGTCCCAAAGCTATTTGAACATCTTCCACTAATTTTTCTGGAACCAAAATTCTACGAATTGCAGTACATTTTTGTCCGCATTTCACAGTCATTTCTCTTTGTACCTCTTTGATAAACAAATCAAATTCAGGTGTTCCCGGAACAGCATCTTCTCCCAAAACTGAACAGTTAAGCGAATCAGCCTCCATATTAAATGGAACGGATTCAGCCAATACTCTCGGGTGAGATTTAAGCATTTGACCCGTACTTGCCGACCCTGTAAATGTAACAACATCCTGATTTTCGACATGATCCAAAATTCCATTTGCCGAGCCACAAATCAATTGTAAAGAACCTTCAGGTAAAATTCCTGAAGCGATAATTTCTCTTACTACAGCTTCAGTCAAGTAACTTGTGATGGTTGCAGGTTTCACTACTGCTGGGACTCCAGCCAGTAAATTTACGGCTATCTTTTCCAGCATTCCCCAAACTGGGAAGTTAAACGCATTGATATGTATCGCAACTCCTTGTTTGGAGGTTAAAATGTGATGTCCAATAAAAGTTCCTCCCTTTGAAAGTGGAGCAATTTCTCCGTCCAAAGCGAAAGTTTCATTTGGAAATTGTTTTCTCAACGAAGCGTTTGAAAATAAGTTTCCTATTCCTCCTTCAATATCAATCCACGAATCCACTTTAGTGGCTCCAGAATAGGCGCTTATTTTATAAAAATCTGCTTTTTTCTCCAACAAATGAAAAGCCAAAGCTTTTAACATCCTTCCTCTTTCATGAAAAGTCAATTTACGCAAAGCTGGCGAACCCACTTCACGAGCATAGGTTAACATATCTCCAAAATCCAATCCTTTGGAAGTTGCTTCTGCTATTACTTCACCGGTTATCGCATTGTACAATGACTTTCCTTCTCCTTCTCCATTTACCCATTTTCCTTGGGCGTAGTTTTGTAATTTCATATCTATTTCGAGCTAATTTTTTGTGAAAAATTGATGGAGTAAATATAGGGAATGTGAGGGTAAATTGCTAATTGAAGTTTATTGGTTTAAGTTACCCTTCGAGACATTTTGTTCCAGAAAATGGAACAAAACCCTCAGGGCTCGGGTTTGCATAATTCGCGGGCTGAGGGTTTTTCTGATAAGAAAAATGTCTCAGCGAAGCGGAGCACAGTTTTTAAATTGCTAACGTGAAGTATGCTGGATGAGATCCCTCCCGACTTTTCGGGAAGGATGACATTGTGAAACACTCTTTGTAAGGGTCTGATTTTTAATTAAAACACCTGTTTATCTGAGATGAATTCTAATAGGTAAAACCATTTTTGTTCTAACTGGTTTTCCGTTGTGCAATCCCGGTGACCACATTGGCATACCATTAAAAAATAAAGCAACATCCTTATAAAGCATATCGGAATGATTTTTCAAAACCCTTAAATTAGAAGTCGAACCATCTTTTTCCACTATAAATTCAAAATAATAACTAAAGAAGATTTGACCATTTTCCAATTGAGTTAGCTTAAAATTCTTACCTAAATATTCAAATAACTTAACTTCCCCTCCAGGAAATTCTGGCATAGAATCTACATTGTTAAAAATCAGTTCTTTGTTAATTTTAAATTCAATAGGCATAGTAATATTAACCTCAACAGAATCACTCTTATAATTTGTTCCAGGAATCCAATTGGGCATTAAATTTACTATTCGAATTGCTTCTTGGCTTAGCAATGTATCAGGGGAACGAAGTACTTTAATATTAAACAACTTTCCTTTTTTACCAACTAAGAATTGTACATATACTTTTCCTTCAATTCCTGAGCTCTTTGCTGAATCTGGATAATGTTGGACTAACTTGATAAATGATTTTCGTTTTTCTTCTCCGCCAGGAAATGAAGGTATGACTTCATTATACAATATAATTTCTTCGTTTTCTATGGAATCGTTTTGAGAAAATGAAAACGTACACAGAAATGTAAAAAGGACAAAAATTGTAATGAATTTCATAAAAAACTTTTAATGAAAATACAGCAATAACTATGCTTTGCAAAATTCTACAGAGATTATTACATCCAATT
>JBMYYT010000125.1:0-7093 GCA_049609665.1 Flavobacteriales bacterium
AATAACACTATTTCAATGATTGAGACTTATAATTCTTATAATTTAGAGGGAGTTTCAGCAATTCTTTCGGCAAGTCCATATTACAACAAACCCAGTCAAGAAGGGATTTATCAGCATTATAAGTATTTGGCTGAGAATATGAATCACGATATTATTTTGTATAATGTTCCAGGAAGAACAGCTTCAAATATTACAGCTACAACGACAGTGAGATTGGCCAAGGATTTTGATAATATTATTGCTATAAAAGAAGCTTCTGGTGATATTACTCAGGTGATGCACATTATCAATAATAGACCTGATAATTTTTTAGTTATTTCAGGAGATGACGCATTAACACTTCCAATGATTGCTTGTGGAGCAGATGGATTGATTTCCGTAATTGCAAATTCACATCCAGAGTTAACCAAAAACATGGTTATTAAAGCTTTAAATGATGATTATGAAGGTTCAAGAGATTCTCATTATCAGTTATTGGAGTTGATTGATGCAATTTTTGCTGATGGAAATCCAGGAGGAGTTAAAGTATTATTGAATGAATTAAACATTATGGAAAACCAAGTAAGATTGCCATTGGTCCCAGTAAATAAAGAGCTGGAATCACAGTTGCGAAAAATGATTTAAAAAAAGATAGAAAAAAACTTCATTTTGTTTTGGAATAAAAATAGAGGTTTCTATATTTGCAAACCATTAGCGATTCAGTAGCTCAGTTGGTAGAGCAACGCCCTTTTAAGGCGTGGGTCCAGGGTTCGAATCCCTGCTGAATCACTTAAAGAAAAACCCTCTCAAACATTGCGTTTGAGAGGGTTTTTTGGTTTTAAATAAAATTCAAATATTATTTAAATTCCTTCAGCATCAAATAGCTCAACCAACTTAGGACTCGAAGGTCTTGGTGCATCAGGAGAGACAACATTTCCGTCTGGACCAATTAATATAAAGCGAGGTATTCCATTAATTTTATAAGCTGTGACAAAATCAGATTTCCAATCTTTATCGGAGTAGAGTTGAACTCCACCCATTTCCTTTTCAGCAATCATTGCTTTCCAAGCTTCGTGTGAGGTAGTTTCTCCTTCTTTGTCTTTATCCACTGAAATACTCACAAACTCAATGTTTTTATCGTGATATTTCTCTTCAATAGTTTTTAAATGGGGAATCTCAGCTTTGCAAGGTCCACACCAAGTTGCCCAAACATCCACATACACATATTTTCCTTTAAAATCAGAAAGCGAAGAAGTCCCTCCATTATAGTTTTCATAATTCTCAAAAGTAGGAGAGGGCTTTCCAACAAATTCAGTAATTAAATCAGCCTTTTTTTGAAAAAACTCTAAATATCTTTCTTCTGTTTCCATTAAATCTTGATCTTCCTTGTTAAGAAAAGCAGTATCCAATCCAGAGTTTGCTTTTAGTTCCTCATAGGCTTTTTTGTAGCTTGCAAAGCTTTCTTTGAATCCTTCTACACCATTATCAGTAGCTCCTTCCATGTGAGTTTCGTTTAATAAGTAGTTGGCTATTCCAAAGTTGCTTTTATCGGCATTTCCACCTTTGAATTTAAGTGTTTCGTCAAATTCTTCCGTATTCAGAGTAAAGGAAGTTTCATCTCCATTGGCTAAATAAATGGAACCTGATTCACGATTATGTAAAAACATATATTTTCCTTCTTCAGGAATTTTAAGAGTATCACTAAATGAACCATCTTCGTTCAAAGAAATTACTTTCATGTAATCCCTTCCTTTTCTTATTACCAGACTGTCAGAAGTGTTATGATTAACAATTGTTCCTGATAAGGAAACATAATCTTTGGGTTTAACTTCAGGTTTGCAGGCAACACCAATTGCTACTGCACAAATAATTAGGATTGATTTTTTCATTTTTAAATATACCGATTTTATGTTTAATGACTTTTTAAAATTAGAATAATCTCATTATTAGTATATTCGATTGAATAAAAATTTTAATATGAAAAGAGTTATCCCATTCACGCTTATTTTATTTCTTTTTTTAACTTGTACCAATAAAAAGGAAATTGATTTTACAGATTATAAAGGCCTTGTAGTTTCAATGGTTAATTTAACTGATCAAACGATTGAAAGGAATAATGATTTAGTAAAAGAAGTTAACGGGCTATATATAAGGTTATTGATGCTGAAAATGGATCCTGCATCTACAAAAACTGCTAAACAAATGATTCCAATAAATGATAAAGTTCGTTTACTATCAAATGAAACTGATAATATATTTTTAAATCAAATTAATGAGATAATAGAAAAGGAAGAAGGGAAGAAAAATTGGTTTTTAAAAAATGAAAGAAACCAAATAAACACTTACAGTTCATTTTATGAATTAAAAAATGTAGACAGTCCAAAATGGACAACTGAATTATTAGGAATTAATTCAGAAGAGTCGAATAAAAGAGCTGAAAACCTTAGAGTTTCTCTAATAAAATTCAGAGACAAATTGATCTTAACCGTTGCTGATTCCGTATTAAACGATAAAAACCAGTTGCATATAATTGGAATAGATAAACTATCTAATTATGATTCTTTTGAATTCTTTTTGGAGCAAACTAATCATCCAAATAAATTTGAATTATTAAAAATATACGATGTTTTGACTATTAGTCAAAAAATCAAATTTTCGGATGCTGAAATACTCTGGAATAGAAGTGCTTTTCAAAATCAACCGTTGATTGGAGCAATAGCAACTCTTAATTATTACCGAAATAAAATTAGAATAGTTGAATGCATTGCAGGTAAAATGCTGCTTGCAAGAATTGATAAGCCATTAAGACCATTGCATGAATATCAAGAATAATTTTACGGTCAATTATTAACTTTTTTAATATCTTCGCCATGCAAATACATTGCCCTGATGCTGGAATTGGTAGACAGGCACGCTTGAGGGGCGTGTGCACTACGTGCGTGTGGGTTCGACTCCCACTCAGGGCACAGTAAGTAATCTCAATTAGTTTGAATTCAAAGTGATTGAGATTTTCTTTTTAATTAACTTTAACTTATGAATTTAGATTGGATACAAAGTGAGGAAAACTCACTGATTTATATAGGAGACACTCTATGTTCGTGGTGTTATGGTTTTGCTCCCGAATTGGATAAATTTATAGCAAACCATCCGGAATTGAAGCTAAGAATGGTGCAAGGTGGATTAAGACCTTTTGGAAAGGAGATGTTGCATGATATGAAAGATTTTCTTCAATCTCATTATACAGAAATTGAAAATAGAACAGGGCAACCTTTTGACAAACAGATGTTTGAAAAAGATAATTTTGTGGTTGATACAGAGCCAGCTTCGCGGGCAGTTGTGGTATGTAGGATGATGAATCCAGAAAAAGAATTAGACTTTTTCAAAGCAGTTCAAGTTGCTTTTTATACCCAAACAAAGAATATAAATGAACTCTCTACTTTCATAGAAGTCGCTGAATCGCTTGGACTTGATACAGAGAAATATGCAGAACTATTTAACAGTGAAGAAGCAAAATATGCAACTAAAACTGATTTTCAATTGTCTTCTGAAATGGGAGTGAAGGGGTTTCCTTCGGTTATTTTAAAGCTTAATGGTCAGTTTTTTATGATTTCAAACGGATATAGGGAAGTTGCTGATTTGGAAGAGGTTTATCAAAATGTTCAAAAAGAATTAGCGAAGTAGAAATGGAAGAAGAAAAGAAAAAAGAACTTTCTCAAGAAGAAATTGAAACGTGCATCAGCACTTTGAATGCTCTTTTGGAGAATACCAATCAATTGTTTGAACTCTCTCAAGAAAAGCGAAAAGAGTTGATGATAGCAGCTGGTAAACTCTCCAGACCTAATAAGGAGGAACAAGATAGGAGGGTGAAGAACGCAAAAAAAGCTGCACAAAGAAAAAAACGAGAAAGAGAAAAACACGCTCGAAAGAATACAGGAATAAGAAGTGCAAGGGAAGCAGAAGTTTTTGTAGCTCCCAAAATGTTGGAAGATTCAAATTTCAAAAGTAGAGGAAAATTAGAAAGCCCAAGAAACTGTTATGTCTGTAAAGATGAATTTACTGAGTTACACCATTTTTACGACACAATGTGCATGGATTGTGGAGATTTCAATTATGCCAAACGTTTTCAAACAGCAGATTTAACAGACCAAGTAGCTGTGGTTACTGGTTCTCGGTTAAAAATTGGATATCACATCACATTGATTTTATTGCGCTCAGGTGCTGAAGTTGTTGCTACAACTCGTTTTCCTGTAGATTCTGCTATTCGTTTTTCCAAAGAAGAGGATTACGATGAATGGAGCGATAGGCTTCATATTCATGGATTGGACTTGAGGCATATTCCAAGTGTGGAAATTTTTTGCAATTTTATTGAGTCAAAATTCAGCAGATTGGATATTTTGATAAATAATGCCGCTCAAACCGTGAGAAGACCAGCAGGTTTTTACGCTCACATGATGGAAAATGAGGAAAAACCTTTTGAGGAATTACCCTTAAAAGCTCAAGAATTACTAAAAGATCACAAAGTTTGTTTGGATGAATTGAATTCATTTTCTGAAAAAACAATTGATAAAAAGAATTTACCGGTATCATGGCACAGTAACCGACCAGGAATTGGGATAAGTGCTTCGGCCAAACTTTCTCAAATTCCGTATAGTTTTGATAATGCTATTGCCAGTAAAGAAGTTTTTCCAGAAGGAAAGTTAGATGCTGATTTACAACAAGTTGATTTACGAAAAAACAACAGTTGGAATACAGCATTAGGAGATGTAGAACCTTTGGAAATGGTAGAAGCACAATTGGTTAATGCCATTGCTCCTTTTGTTTTGTGTAACCGTTTGATACATTTAATTCGCAAACATAAAACGTTCAAGAAACATATTATTAATGTTTCGGCTATGGAAGGAAAATTTCATACGTTTCATAAAATTTCTCGTCATCCTCATACCAATATGGCAAAAGCTGCATTGAATATGATGACACATACTTCTGCAAGTGAATTTGGAAAAGATGGAGTGTTTATGAATGCTGTGGATACAGGTTGGGTAACTGATGAAGATCCTGTTCAATTATCTAAAAAGAAAGAAGAAGAACATGATTTTCAGCCTCCGCTTGATATTGTAGATGGCGCAGCTCGTGTTCTTGATCCATTAATTGATGGTATTAATACAGGAAAACATTGGAATGGACAATTCTTGAAAGATTACAAACCAATTAGTTGGTAAGCAATAAACATAAAACTATGAAATTCAAAACATTATCATTAACACTATTTGCACTTATGGTATTTACTCTATGTTCTCCAAAAAAGGAATTGGCAACCGTAAAACCAGTTGATTTAAACAAATACAAAGGAACTTGGTATGAAATCGCAAGATTTGATCACTCTTTCGAAAGAAACTTATCTTGTGTTTCTGCGACTTACACAATTCGTGAAGATGGGAAAATAGATGTGTTAAACAAAGGGTATAATACGAAAAAAGAGAAATGGGAAGAAGCAAATGGAATTGCAAAAGTTCCTAATTCAGAAGTTCCCGGAGAAATAAAAGTAAGTTTTTTTAGACCTTTTTATGGCGATTACTATGTAATGAAACTTGATTCTGATTACAAACACGTATTGGTTGGTTCGCCTACAAGAAATTATTTATGGGTACTATCAAGAACCAAAACTATGGACAAGGCTATTTATGATGAATATGTATCTTTCGCCAAAGAAAAAGGGTTTGATACTTCTAAGTTAATGTCTATTAGCCAGGATTGTAAATAGATTTTTAAAGACTTAATTATTCAATTATTTGCATAAATCTTCCGCAATTTCTTTTTGGAACTTTTTGATATGGATTTTTTGCAACATCATTTTCTTTGGATAGCCAAAGTGCGCCTGTATTGTTATTCCAATCTTTACAAATAAACACATATACCCTTGAATCGGGTTGTATCATTCTCATCATCCCCAACATCTTAATAGATAATTGAGCCATGTGAATTCTTTGTTCCACCACATCTTCAGAATTTGAAATTCCTGCTGCATGTGTTTTTATCGAATTAGAATTTTTAGCCCACATTGCAGCTTCTGTTTTATTCAAAGAATCACTATTTACATTTTGAGTAGCTCTATACAGGGATCCAGCATAATTTGCTGCAGTTGCAAAGCTTGAATCAGCTAAACCGTTTTTAATTTTAAAATAAGTGTAAAAAACAACATCTAATCGTTGTGATTCCATATCATCAGCCTCTGTTCTTTTTGCCATGTATTTATCATCATGACCATCTCCATGGTCATGTGTGCTATGATCGTGATCATCATGATTATGTTCAGTTTTCGGTTTCTCAGTTTTACTTAATTTCTGCGTTTTACACTGCATTAATGAGAGTGAAAATAGAACGATAAAAAATATTTTAAATATAAAATTCATAGTAGTTAGGAATTGTATTTTTTATTTAATGCTTTGAAAAATTAGTGATAAAAACTCAAAACAGACCACAAAGATGCAAATAGTATAAACATCCACACAATTATTGCTTGTAATAATGGTCTTATTCCTACAGATTTTATCAATTTTCTGTTGAGCCCACAACCAATAAGAAACAAAGTTAACGTTAATCCTTTCTTTGCAATATCAATTAAATATGAATTATATTCCTCAATAATAGGGATATAAGTATTCATAATCATTGCTAAAATAAATAATCCAATGAAATAAGGAACTTTAACTTTACTTTTTTTCGATTTAAAAATAAATGCCGAGAAAAAGGCTAATGGAATAATCCATAAAGCTCTAGTTAGCTTAACAGTAGTTGCAATTTTAAGGGCTTCATCTCCATATTTACTTGCCGCCCCAACTACTGAACTGGTATCATGAATAGCAATAGCACACCACATACCAAATTGATTTTGAGATAAATTAATAGCGTTTCCAATGTATGGGAAAATTATTAATGCTACGGAATTTAAAATAAAAACTGTTCCTATTGCAATTGTAATTTGGTTTTCTTTTGCTTTGATTATTGGAGAAATAGCGGCAATTGCGCTTCCCCCGCAAATTGCTGTTCCTGCGGAAATTAAATAGGACGTTTTTCTTTCAACTTTAAATAATTTCCCTAATACAAAGCCCAATAT
>JBMYYT010000126.1:0-6984 GCA_049609665.1 Flavobacteriales bacterium
TAAAGAGTATTTAATTATAGAGGCTCTGGAAATCAGAAATATTTTAGAAATTTCAGAGGTAGAATCTATTCTGGATATTAAAACCGTATATCCAATAATAAAATCATTATTAGAAAAAAATATAATTGTAGTAGCGGAGCAAGTTCAAGAAAAATTTAAACCAAAAACAGAGAAATACATTAAATTTCCATCTGTATTTGATGAGGAAAAGATTAAAGATACATTTGATGTTTTATCAAGAGCTCCAAAGCAATTAGAAGTCTTTATGATGTTTATTCATTTGAAAAATACAACGGATAAGTTGATTTCAAAGAAAAAATTGATTTTAGAATCCAATTCCAATTCTGCCACAGTAAAGCAATTGACGGTAAAAGGTATTCTTGAAGAATATGAAAGTGAGGTTACAAGAATTCCTATTCTAAATAAAAATATCGAATTGGTTGACGAGCTGTCCGCTTCTCAAAATATTGCTTTGAATGAAATTAAAACTCATTTTGAAGAGAAAAACACGGTACTGCTTCATGGAGTTACAGGAAGTGGAAAGACCGAAATTTACATTCAACTTATTCAAGAACAAATTGATAAAGGGAAACAAGTATTGTATTTGCTTCCTGAAATTGCGCTTACTACTCAGATAATTACCAGAGTTAGAAAAAAGTTTGGCGATAAAGTTGGAGTTTACCATTCTCGTTATAATTCAAACGAAAGAGTTGAGGTTTGGAATGAGTTGTTAAAAGGAAAAGAGAGTAGATTTCAAATTATAATTGGAGCGAGATCAGCGGTTTTTTTACCTTTTACAAATTTAGGTCTGACTATAGTTGATGAAGAGCATGATGGTTCATTTAAACAACACGACCCAGCACCAAGATACCACGGAAGAGATGCTGCAATTTATTTGGCAAATATCCATCAGTCGAAGGTTTTATTAGGTTCTGCAACACCTGCGATAGAGACTTATTGGAATGCAAAAGAAGGTAAATATGGATTAGTACAATTAACAGAGCGGTTTGGAGATGTGAAATTGCCCGAAATTGTGATTTCGGATTTGAAAGAAGCGACCAAAAGAAAAAAAATGAAATCCCATTTTTCTCAGTTTTTATTGGATAATATCACTTCCTATTTGGATAATAAAGAGCAAGTCATTTTATTTCAGAATCGAAGAGGTTATAACCCTTCATGGCTCTGTGAATCATGTGGTTGGGTGCCTCAATGTAAGAATTGTGACATTAGTTTGACTTATCATAAATTCTCGCACTATCAAAAATGCCACTATTGCGGTTATGCTGAAAAACCTATTTCCAAATGTAAAGCATGTGGAAGTAATTCTCTTAAAATGCAAGGGTTTGGAACAGAAAAAGTTGAGGAAGACTTATCTCTCTATTTTCCAAAAAAATCTATTAAAAGGATGGATTATGATACTACAAGAAACAAAAATGGGTATCAAAATATTATCAATGATTTTGAACAAGGAATTATTGATGTTTTGGTTGGTACTCAAATGGTAACTAAAGGATTAGATTTTGATAATGTTGGTATGGTTGGGGTATTGAATGCTGACAGCCTTCTGCATTATCCTGATTTCCGTTCCTATGAACGTTCTTTTCAATTACTCACCCAAGTAGCAGGAAGAGCAGGAAGAAAAGAAAAGCAAGGAAGAGTTGTTATTCAAACCTATTCTCCAGAACATCCTGTAATTCAGAGGGTAATTGAGAACGATTATATTGGAATGTACGAACAGGAAATTGAGGAGAGAGAGAAATATGGTTATCCCCCTTTTTACAGATTAATAAAAATCACGGTTAAACATAGGGATAGAGATCAATCATTAAATGGAGCTGAAGAATTGGTCAAAAAATTAAGAAATAAGTTGCAAGGAAGAGTGTTAGGCCCAGAGACACCAGCTATTTCACGAATTAAAAATCAATATATTAATCAGATTATGATTAAGTATGAAAGAAAAATTTCTCCTTTGAAATTGAAAGAGTTTATTAGAGATACAGTAGGGAAATTTAATAATCAAAAAGCCTTTAAGTCTGCAAGAGTTGTTATAGATGTAGATTTTTATTGATAAATAATTAGGTGCATTTCATGAATTAAGTGATAGGTTTCAATTCATTTCCTACAAAATGTTGATTGTTTTTGTTATTTTTAACTATAACCTCTAACCTAATTCTGATGAAATTACATTTACTTTTTTTAGTCACAATACTTTCATTTTCAACATATTCTCAAAGTACCATCGGTAATTTGGACTTTGAGGATGGAGACTTTACAAATTGGACACCAATTCATGGAACCGTTGGAGCTCCAAGTGGGCATGGTCCTCTACCTTTTGTTTTTTCTGGTTTTGGAATTTTGTTTGATAGTATTTATGCACAGGCAAGTCACTATATTATTGATTCTCAGCAAAATGATTTTGACATATCATTTGTAAAAGCCTTGTGCCCTTTTACAGGTTCAAATACTGCAAGATTAGGAGATAATAACGGAGGATTAGAAGCGCCAAGATTGGAAAAAATATTTCAAATTGGTCCTTCAGATACCACGCTTGATTTTTTTTATGCTTATGTAGTTAATAATCCATCTCATCCTCTACCTGAACAGCCTTATTTTTTTTATCAGCTATTTGATTCCAGTGGAGGTGTTCTTACTTCGATTGATTCAGTAGTAATTGATGGTAATTCTACTTCTCTTAAGGTTGACACAACTCAAGCTTTTGGAGCCTGGCAGTATGTAGATTGGACTCATAGAAGTATTAATTTAAAGCCCTACATTGGGAAAAATGTTTTAATTAGAATTACTGTCGGTGATTGCGGTTACGGTGGTCATAGTGCTCGTGCCTATATAGATTTCTCAATGAATCCAAAGAATGTTTTTCTTTCTAAGAGTTTATGCTTTTCTTCTGATAGCGTGAGTTTTAGAGGGAAAACATACACCACCAATGGAATTTACAGTGACACAGTATGGGCAGGTTCAACAATAGATAGTGTTTTTACATTATTTGTAAAAGAAGTTACTCAGAATCCTATTCTTCCAAGTTTATCAAGCAAAAAGAATTGCTCAATAGGGAGATATGACATCGATTGCAGTGTAAGTAGTAGAGGTGTTGATTCAACTCGATTTAACTGGTATGTAAACGATTCTTTGATTCAATCAGGAGTAGATTCAAACTTAACATATAATGCAACTTCCTTGGATACTGTTTATTGTTTAGTAAGCGCATATTCTTTAAATTGTGTTTATAATGAATATAGTGACACTTTATTTTTGAATCCTTACATTACTGCCCCAAGCGTTAATTTAATTTTATTTGGAAATGTTTTAAAGGCCCGTCCTTCTGGTGGACAGCCACCTTATTCATTTGTTTGGAAAGTGAATTATTCCTCCATAACACATACTGATTCGATTTTAACTGCATTGGTTAATGGTAATTACTATGTAACCGTTATAGACGCAAATGGTTGCGAATCTAAGGATTCCATTATGGGGTATAGATCTAATTTAGAAGAGCTTGATAAAACATTGAACTTCAATTTCTACCCAAACCCTGCAACTAATTCTATTTATCTTGAGTTAAATGGAGAACAGGGAGCGATTGAAATTATTGATATTCAAGGAAAAATAGTGCAATCTAATTCTGTTAATAAGGATGGAAATTTAATCTTGGATGATCTTGATAAAGGAGTATATTTAATTCGATTTAAAACTGAATCGGACAAAATAAGTAGCAAAAAGTTATTGATAGAATAGTGTTTATTTAACTTTTTTTAAATTTTGTAAAGTATTTTATTTGCTTATTTTTACTTAATCAACATTAAATAAACGTTTTATGAAAGTATTTTCAAACTTGATTCTTGTTTTATTCCTTACAGCATATATTACATCAGAGAGCAATGCACAAGTTGTTGGAGGAGGACCAGCATCAACAACCGCATATCCTTGGATGGTTGATTTAGATGGAGGCTGTGGAGCAAGTTTAATAAGGCCGAATTGGGTTATAACAGCTGCTCATTGCGTTGATTTAGGTGCTATTAGTATTGGTGATTCTGTAATAATTAATTCTCATTTAAGATCAAACCCACAAATAGGTACCGAGAAAAGAGCTGTCTTAAATATATATAATTATCCGGGATTCTCATTGACCTCTTCAACTTATAATCCAGATGTTTCCTTAATTGAGTTGTCAACTCCTTCCACCTTACCACCCATTAATTTTATTTCCGATCCATTAGATACCTTGTTAATTCAGGAGAATGACTCTTGTATTGTGTTAGGCTGGGGCTCAACCGATGCCGCAGGAACTCAATCTGATACTCTTAAAGAAGGACGATTTGTTTTTGTGAATAGAGCGGTATGTGAAACCGCATATTCTTCAAGCAGTATTTTATGGGGAAAAGATTCGACTCATTGTGCTGGATATAATAGTGGATCAACACCTACTGGAGCTGGAGCTGGAGATAGCGGTGGACCTTTGTTTGTTATGAAATCAGGAAACCCATTGCTTGTGGGAGTAGTATCAGGAGGTGGAGGAGTTATAACAACCGCTACTCAACCAGGGATTTACACAAATTTGTATTGGGTGAGTAATTGGATTCATTATATCATTTCGTCTCCAACAAGTATTAATGAAATAGCTAAAACCCAAGTCAGAGCTTATTTTTCCAATGATAATATTATTGTTAATTCTAAAATGAAATTGGCAAATTCTTCAGTATTAATCAATGTTTTTGACTTAAGTGGTAAAAAATTAGATTCTCAAAAAATTAATTTGAATATGGGGTTAAATACTTTTACTCCAAATTCTAATTTACCAACTGGCGCATATATTATTACATTGACCAATCAAGAAATGAATGTTAATTTCAAATTGGTGAAAATATAAATTTTTGAAAACTGAAATTTTGACTGAAACCCAATAGATTTTAAAATCTATTGGGTTTTTAGTTTTTGAGAAACTTTAATTGTAATTTCAAGTTCAATTATTCGTCCAAATAGAAAAGAAAACAGAATGAAATTTCACATACGAAAAATGAATACTAACTATGACAATGAAGTCGTAGATTATTATTTAGGGGAGGAACAACTTCATGTAAATAAATTGATTGGAAACGAAGTAGAATTCAACTATTCAGGAGAAATTAATTGCATTGTTTGTGGTGAACGAACCAAAACCAGCTTTGGACAAGGATTTTGTTACAATCATTTTATGAATGCTCCGCAGGCTTCTCCCTGTATTATACGTCCAGAACTATGCGAAGCCCACCTCGGAAAAGGACGAGATGTAGAATGGGAAGAGAAATACCATAACGTAAAACACTACGTGTATTTGGCAGTTTCAAGTGCGGTAAAAGTAGGAATTACCAACGGTAAAAATTTACCTTATAGATGGATTGATCAAGGGGCGAGTTCGGGAATTATTCTGGCCGAAGTTCCCTACCGTAGATTAGCAGGAGAGATAGAAGTGGCTTTGAAGCAACAATTTACTGACAAAACCAATTGGAGAAAAATGCTGACGAATGATACGTTGGAAGGAGTAGATTTGGAAGAAATAAAATGGGAATTGGAAGAAACATTGCCCAGTGACTTAAGTCAATACTTATCTGAAGAAGATGATGTGACAGAAATAAATTACCCAGTTCTTCAATACCCAACCAAAGTAAATAGTATTAACTTAGAGAAGGTTCCACAATTCAGAAAGAAGCTTGTTGGAGTGAAAGGTCAATACTTTTTGTTTGATGATAATACAGTGATTAATATCAGGAAATACACAGGATATAATTTAGAAATAAACTTTTAATCATGGCTAAATTACAAGTTTCTATATCGGTGAATAATCCTGATGAAGTGATTTCCAAAGAGAAAGGGAAGCTGATTGGATTAGCATCTAAATTACTTTCAAAGGACAAGAGAAAAGAAAAAGTAGAAAGTGAAATTTTATTAACTCTCAAGGAAGAATTAGGAGCTGGTTTAGTTACTCAATTGAAAGAAAGAGGAATAGAATCAGAAATTAAAGTTGACATTATTGACTAATATAAATTATTTGACTTAATGTCCCGATTTTACTTTTAGAATCGTTATTCTTATATAAATAATTAAACTGCGGGCTGAGGGATTTCGATTTATCGAAATGGTCTCGAAGCCCAACTTAATAAAAACAAAAAAAACAATGTCACATTTCACCCCAGACTTCATAGAATTCTTTAAAGAATTAGCACCCAATAATAACAAAGATTGGTTTGATGAAAACAGAAAAAGATACCACGAGAGCATCAAAAAGCCTTTTGAAGATTTTGTAACTGCAGTGATTAATGAAATGCGAAAAACGGATAAGACATTAAATGTGACTTACAAAGATTGTATTTTCAGAATCAATCGAGACATTCGTTTTTCAAAAGATAAATCTCCTTATAAACTAAATCGTTCTGCATTAATTACTCATAACGGTAAAAAGGACAAGACTTCGCCAGGATTGTATTTTGAAATTACACCCGAGCATGCAAGAGTGTATACTGGAGTATTTACTCAGGATAAAAAAGAACTTCAAGCTATTAGAGAAGAAATAGCTGAGAATCTATCGAAGTTTGATAAAATTATTAATGAGAAAAAATTCAAATCTACTTTCGGGGAAATTCATGGAGAGAAGAACAAGAGATTGCCAAAAGAATTACAGGCAGCTGCTGAAAAGCAACCATTGATTTACAATAAACATTTTTACGCTTATTCTACAATGCCGGTTGAGTCAATATTTGAAAAAGGATTTGAAAAAAAATTAGTAGATACCTATAAAATTGCAGAACCATTAGCAAAGTTTTTTGCTAAGCCTATTAAGAATTTGGAAAGTTAGATTTATTCATCTGTCAGACTGAGCGGAGTCGAAGTTTCTCGAAGAATATTTTACACTTTATTAGTGATATGATAAAAGCAAAACAATACGGTCTTAATTTTATATTAATAAATATGGAAGGGACTATTATACCAAGTATT
>JBMYYT010000127.1:0-6887 GCA_049609665.1 Flavobacteriales bacterium
ACACTTGGAGAAATTGCTTTTCAATTAGGCTATAGCAGTGTTTCGCACCTGAGCCGTCAATTCAAACAGGTTACAGGTTTAACACCAAGCTATTTCAAGAATGAAAAAGGCTCGAACTCAAGGCGTTCGCTTGATAAACTATGAATTGTGCAACTCTTTCAAATAATCATGTAACCCGAGAAAAACCACCTCCAATAATTTTAATACGGCAATTTGAAAGCCCATTAAAATGGAAAGCATGAAACACACATATCGCGTTTCAGGAATGACTTGCACGGGGTGCCAAACCAGTGTGGAGGGCGCTCTCGGCAACTTGGAAGAATTAACCAATATTTCCATTGACCTCGAAAAGTCTGAGGCTGTACTGGAAATGACCTCGCATGTGCCGTTGGAGAAATTGCAACAAACGCTTCTTAACGCTGGTCTTCACTACACGATTGAATTGCCTGACAAGGCTGATGACGATACGCATGTGCATCACAAGGATCATCAAAAACCGAAGGAAAAAGGCAATGGCGTTTTCTATTGTCCAATGCACTGCGAAGGAGATAAGACCTATGACAAAATGGGTGATTGTCCGGTGTGCGGAATGGATCTCGTAGAACAACCACGTGCTGTTGTTAAGACAGAATACACATGTCCTATGCACCCCGAAATTGTTAAAGACGAGCCCGGAGATTGTCCGATCTGCGGAATGGACCTGGTGGCAAAAGAACCTTCGCAAAGTGCTGAAGACAAAACGTATCAGGACCTACTTCGGAAGATGAAAATTTCAATAGGTTTTGCCTTGCCTGTCTTCATTATTTCCATGAGCGACCTCCTTCCAGGAAATCCTCTTTTCAAACTCATGGAACAGAGTTATTGGAATTGGGTGCAGTTCATTCTTACAATTCCCATCGTGTTTTATACATGTTGGATGTTCTTTGAGCGGGCTTGGAAATCCATTATCACGTGGAACCTCAACATGTTCACTTTGGTTGGAATGGGAACGGGCGTAGCATTTGTGTTCAGCGTTTTTGCACTCATTTTCCCTGACGTTTTCCCAGCCGAATTCAAAACAGAAAGTGGAACGGTACACCTTTATTTTGAGGCGACAGCCGTCATTCTCACACTTGTTCTTTTAGGTCAACTCTTAGAAGCAAGAGCCCACAGTCAGACCAGTGGGGCAATAAAAGCGTTGCTGAAATTGGCGCCTTCGGAAGCAACTCTTGTTCAAGAAAGCAAGGAAGACAAGGTTATTTCTATACATGATATAAAGCAAGGTGATCGCCTTCGTGTAAAACCGGGTGACAAAATTCCCGTGGATGGAAAAGTAGTTGAGGGTTCAAGTAGCATTGATGAGTCCATGATTACGGGAGAACCCATTCCAGTCGATAAATCTGTAGATGACACGGTCAGTTCGGGAACCGTGAATGGAACCAGATCGTTTGTCATGATTGCTGAAAAGGTAGGTTCTGAAACGTTGCTTGCACAGATTATTCAGATGGTAAATGATGCCAGCAGGTCACGTGCGCCCATTCAGAAATTGGCAGATACCATTTCCAAGTATTTCGTTCCGATCGTGATTATTGTTTCCGTTGCAACTTTCGCGGCTTGGACAATTTTTTACTCTGGGGAGGATGCAATGGTGTATGGGTTTGTCAACGCCATCGCAGTGCTCATCATTGCATGTCCTTGTGCTTTGGGACTTGCAACACCTATGTCGGTAATGGTAGGTGTGGGAAAAGGGGCTCAATCAGGGGTGCTGATTAAAAATGCAGAAGCCCTTGAAGCCATGAACAAGGTTAATGTGCTGATAACCGACAAAACAGGTACAATTACAGAGGGTAAACCTTCGGTAGAAAAAGTGTTTTCCTTGAATAAGGATGATGCTACCCCAATTCTAAAGCAGATTGCATCACTCAATCAGTACAGCGAGCACCCATTGGCCGAAGCCGTGGTAAAGTATGCCAAAGACCAAAAGGTGGCATTGGTAAGCGTTGCAGATTTTGAAAGTGTTTCAGGAAAAGGAGTGGTTGGCACCGTTGACGGTAAGCGTGTTTCACTTGGAAACAACAAGTTGATGGAACAGGAAAACATTTCGGTTTCTGAAGAGCTAAAAGCAAAAGTGGTTGAAGAGCAAAAGCTTGGAAAGACCGTTTCGTACGTTTCTGTTGACGGTATAGCAAAAGGTTATGTAACCATTTCTGACGCTATAAAACCCACCAGTAAAACGGCCATATCCCGTTTGCAAGACAAGGGAGTAGAAGTAATTATGCTCACAGGCGATAACGGCAATACAGCCAAGGCTGTGGCGAATGAATTAGGCCTGACCGATTACAAGGCGGAATGTCTTCCTGAGGATAAACTCAACTACATAAAGGAGCTACAAGCCAAAGGGAAAGTGGTTGCCATGGCTGGCGATGGTATAAACGACTCGCCAGCACTTGCACAGGCTGATGTTGGAATTGCCATGGGAACAGGAACAGATGTGGCCATGGAAAGTGCCAAAGTAACACTTGTAAAAGGCGACCTGTTGGGAATTGTGAAAGCCAAAAACCTAAGTAATAAGGTGATGATGAACATAAAACAGAACTTGTTTTTTGCCTTTATCTACAATGTCCTTGGTGTGCCAATTGCTGCTGGGGTGTTGTTTCCAGTGTTCGGGCTTTTGCTCTCACCAATGATAGCTGCAACCGCAATGAGCTTCAGTTCGGTTTCTGTCATCGCCAACTCATTGAGATTGAGAAACTCAGAACTATGAAACCAAATGAACATTCAACCCAATTCTAATAACCACTAACTCAATAGTCATGAAAAAAGCATCTTTTGTAATTCTGATGGCCGCGTTTATTGGTCTTGTCTCCTGCGATAAGGAAGAAGACAAAACACCGCAATTAACCCAACTGGACCTTGACGCTACCGCTTCCATAGAGGCTCAATTAGTGTTGGTCAAATCCTATGTCGATTCGCTGGTACATGCCCAACATGCACCCGAGCAGCATCACTATGACAGTCTAATACATCATCACGATTCGTTGTTCTGGCACCATCACGATAGTTACAGTCATGGAAACGAGCATGACGACCATCACCATGATGGTAGTGGAAATCATGATGGGCATATAAATAATGACCATGGATCTCATCATCATGATAATCACTCTGTTCATCATCACGATTCTACACATGTGAATATGCATCATGGAAATCATCATCACAGTGATCATGGTAATGGACATGATAATTCAGACGATCATCATCCGGGCCATCACATCGGACATCATGATCAATTGGACTCGCTAATACATGTGCAACACAATCATCACCCCTAAAAACAATAATCAATCAATAGCAAAATGAAAGCAAGCATGAAAACAATGAAAATGGTGGCTTTGGCGCTTTTCGCAGGAGCATTTATCGGATGCGCAGGTGAAGGAAATACCAATCAAGAGAATGACAATGAGGCTGTGAAAACCGAAACCCATGAAGCTCATAGCGAACACGCCCACTATGCATGCCCAATGGATTGTGAAAAGGGAAAGGTTTATGAAGAACCCGGAACGTGCCCAGTATGTAAAATGGATCTGGTTCAAGTTTCTGAGGAAGAGGCTCATGCACATGAAGCAACTGAACACTCTGATGACCACGAGCATGGATTTGCATGTCCAATGCATCCAGAGATAACTGGTCATGAGGGAGATAAATGTTCTAAGTGTGGAATGGACATGGAAAAGCTTGCCGAGTAACTCAGAGGAAGCGGATGCCGAGCAAGCGAAATACCGAAGATTTTATCCCAGCACTGGGTTACCACTGGTTGACCGATCTCTATGATCTGACAATCAAGCTGACCATGCCTGAGAAAAAATTCAGAAGCAAGTTGGTCAATCTGTTAGAACCTGAGGCCAACGATGAGATTTTGGAATTCGGGTATGGGACAGGACAAAATCTTGTTGCAATTTTTCAAAGGAATACGGCCACTCATGTAAAAGGGTTGGACATAGACCCTAAGGTTCAATCCATTGCACAAAGAAAACTGAACGGCTTTGGTGCGAACATGCAACTGGACCTGTACGATGGCGGTCAGTTTCCTTATGCAGACGGAAGTTTCAATAAAGCATTCAGCTCATTGGTGTTCCATCAACTCGATGGACCGACCAAGCAGCATTGCCTCAACGAGCTATTTCGGGTACTAAAACCAGGAGGAACGCTTCTAATTGCTGATTGGGGCGAGGCAAAAAACAGGTTAATGCGATTGGCGTTCTATCTCGTTCAGCTGTTGGACGGCTTCAAAACAACCAACGATAATGTTATCGGACTGATGCCAGAATTCATAATGAAAGCCGGGTTCAGAGAAGTTTCCGAAGAAGCTTACATAAACACCCGTTTAGGGACTTTCAGCTATTACCTGGCTATAAAACCAAACGATTAAAGACGTACGCACTAAATCAAAAATCATGAAAATTCAATCAAGTAAACTCGCTACCTCATGTGCCATTGTAGGTGTGGTCTTCTATATCGGATGTGCGGTACTTATGACAGTCCTTGACCAAGACGGCACGACCTGGTTCTTCAATAGCATTCTTCACGGGTTTGATGTCACCTCTATCCTTCGAATGGATGTTCCATTAGCGGACGCCTTGGTTGGTGGTGTCCTAACTGGATTAATGGCTGGGTTCAGCGGCTGGTTGATAGCGGTGTTGTACAACAAACTTTCTCAATAGAAAAATGCACAATCAACGCACAGTTACTTATGGATAGTCCAAAGCCACAGGATTTGCCTTTTTGGGGGCTATTGACCGATAGTCAGCAGCGACTTGTTGGCGAAAGTTACCGTATTAGGCGTCTTAACAAAAGAGAACCTCTCTATACGGCTGGCGAAGCCAAGCACTCCATGTACTTTGTAGTGAACGGCAGGGTGAAGATCTGCCGACATTTCGGTGATCTGAGAGAACTCATTGTAGATGTGATACCCGAAGGTCAGTTCGTATCATTTCAACCAATTGTAGAAACTCCAGACGAAATCGAATATGCCGAGACCGTGCTAAAGAGTGTGATTATTCAATTGGATACAAGAATTGTCCGAGATCTGTTAAATGAAAATGCACAGTTTTCCTCTTTCATGTTTCAACAGTTGACCAAACGGTACAATAAGGTGGTGTCAAGATTGTCGATGGTTCATCCAATGGTTCTCATTAAACAACAGGTGGTCAAGCTCATATTAGAACTTGCTAAGGATTTTGGACGACCAGTCGGTGACGAAGTAATTATTGAGCACGGTCTTTCTCATCATGAAATGGCTGCAATCATACACCGCTCAAGACAGTCAGTAACTGGCACAATGAGACTGCTAAAGCAGGAAGATCTCATCAATTATACGCGAACCAGTATTCTGGTTCGGGATACGGAGCGATTGAGAACATGGGGGAAATAAGGTCGTCCTTGTTTATCATAGTCAAGCAGCGAGTGTTGATTAGAACTGTGTCCAAAGTGTATCGACTGAAACAAAAACTGAAACATTTCTAACTCCAAACACTTCCAAATACCTCTTAATGGAAGGTTGTTGAATACAAAACAGGTTTAAAAACAAAAAACCATCTCGTTTGAGATGGTTTCGTGTGACCCCGGCAGAGACAGAACCTGCAACCCACAAAAACGAAATCTGAGATTCTATTCAGTTTAAGCTTAACAGAAATAAACCTTAACCTATAGCCATATGGTCACAGGTTGAGTAGTTAGAAAACAGTGAACTCTCCAAGGTTTCCAGCAATGTAAGCGCTGGATAGATAGTGATCACGAAGCACTTTTTTATTGGAATGCCCCGTCCACAGTCCAGTATCACCAACTGACATCGACAAGCGGGTGATATAGCATTTCCTAAGGCATTTGAAAGTGAGAGGCCTATCTGAAACAAGCTTGATGTAATGTGAGAAACCACGCGAGAGCGCATCCTTTAAACTATTCATATTGGCATCCTTATCGCGCTCTATGATGTAGTCATCTGACCCTTGCTTCTCCTCCATCCCAAGTTCATTTAGTAGTTGTCTGAGACTTTTAGTTAATGGAACAAACTTCAAGGACGATGAGGTCCGCATGATGCGGTTCACCTTGAGATTGGATAACCGAAAAGCATATTTCCCTGGGTCAACCTCACGCAGGTCGCTCCACTTGATCAGAAAAAGCTCTTCCCTCCTTACGCCAGTTTCCAATGCCAACCGAATAGCGTCTTTCAACCACGGTCGGTAAGCATTTTTTACGACTCGGTTCGCACGATGGATCATACCATTCTCCCGGGTTATCACATCCAGCAGTGCCTCATATTCCTCTTTACTTATGATGAGATTCTCATGCGCTTCTATCTGTTGAAGCACAACACTTTGGAATGGATTTCTCACAGGCAAACATTCTGATTTAATCAGCCAAGCGTAAAATTTACGTAGAGTCGTCATATGTTTATTGTAGGTACGAGGTGCCAGTCCGAGGTCTCTTAGTAGATATGAGTGGAATATTCCGACCTCGTTATCACCTATTTCATCAGCCAGGAGCACTTCTTTCATATAACCGTTCTTGCTTAAGGCAACCAAGAACATCTCAAAGCCTCTCCGTGTGTCAGCGATATATGCCTCGGAAACTCGTTTAATAAGATGCTCAGGAATATTCTTGCCCTCAAGCGCATCAAGGAATTTCGTAAAGAAATGTATCAATGTTTTCGGTTTAGGTCGTTCTGCTCTTCGTACCTTATGATACCCATTCGCTTTTAGCTCCTCCTTAAATCGTTCCAGTTCAACCAATACCTCGTTAAAATCACGGGTATCCAAAATTCTTATCCTACGTTTTCCCTTACCGCCTGGCACAACAACAAGAAGCATATATTTATGACGATCCTTGTTTTTACAGGAATCTATTCC
>JBMYYT010000128.1:0-6843 GCA_049609665.1 Flavobacteriales bacterium
TGCCAGAGACAAATCTTCTTTTTGCTCCAATAAAACATTCAGTTTTTCTTGAACCTTAGCAGTGTGAGCGGAATCGGCATCAGTTCTATCCACTTGCTCTTGCATGTGATAAATCTTAAGTGCCAAAATAGATAATCTATCCACTACCCATGCAGGAGATTCAGTATTGATTTTTCCGCAAGAAAGGTCATTTTTTGCACCAAAATAATCCCAAAACCAATCGTCCACTTTCTCCACCATATCCGTACGATCTTGGTTTGAGGCATCAATTTTTCTTTTCAACACAAGTGCAGCATCAGGATTAATATTCGGATCTCTAATAATATCTTCATAATGCCATTGAACTGTGTCAATCCAACATTTGTGGTATAATATTCCTTCAATCCCCTCATAGGGATTTGATAAAGGAGTCTCTACACTATCCGTGATGTGATAAGTGTCAATTACCTTTTTAAATATATCAAAACAAAGTGCTGCGTTCATAATGTTAGTTTTAAACTGTCATTCTCGATACATTTCGCTGAAAATGAGGAACTCTCGAACTGACAATAATCCATTTTTTCTGTTTGTATAGTTGAAAAATAGATAAAACTATTCTTCTCCTAAAAATAAGGCTTTTAATTCATTTGCATCTCTTGGCTTCATTCTTTTTGCCAAAATAAGACTTAACTGCTTTCTTCTGAGAGCTCCATCATGCCTAAATCTTTCCTCGTCAGTTTCTGGCATTAATTCTGGAACTTTGCATGGTTTACCGTCATCATCTAATGCTACAAAAGTTGAAATTGCTTCATTACTTTTATGTTTCACTCCAGTTCTCAAATTCTGAACCCACACGTCAATATAAATCTCCATTGAGGAGTTGAAAGCTCTTGACACCTTAGCTTCAAGCGTTACAGTGTCGCCAAGTTTTATGGGTTTGTCAAACGAAATGCTGTTGATAGAGGCAGTTACCACCTGTTTGTTGCAGTGCCTCCTTGCTGCTACCGAAGCAATAATATCTACCCATGACATTAACATACCTCCAAATAAATTATTGTGAAAGTTGGTATCGTTGGGCAAAACGATGTGTGTTGAAACAGCGAGAGAATTTTGTGCAGTTCTTGGTTGCATGCGTTGTATTTAATTTTTTACAAATATCTTAATTTAATCTCATTATTAGGTTTATTTACACCAAAGATTTGTTATTTTGTACTCGTATTAAAACCATAAAAAAAATCATATAATGAATCATTTACACTCAACTTTAAGATATTTTTTGCTTGTCTGTTTATTACTTGTAATCATCACTTCTTATCAGAAATGGAAAGGAAAGAAAGAATATACCAAGCAAGACGATAAGCTAAATTTAATCACGTTTATTTTGACACATATTCAACTGTTAGTTGGTTTAGGACTTTATTTTACAAGTGATTGGGTTCGTTTTGATGGAGATACTATGTCAAACTCGCTTTTGAGATTTTTTACTGTTGAACATATTTTTGGGATGCTGGTAGCCATTACTTTAATCACGCTTGGAAGAATAAAAGGAAAGAAAATTTCGGATTCAGTTCGCAGGCATAAACATACGTTTTGGTACTTTTTTATTGCTTTAGTTATTATGTTGGTAACAATCCCTTGGCCATTTAGAGATATTGCCAAAACTGCTGGTATTGATTGGTTTTAATTGAATTCATGAGATTTATTGCTTTTTTATTATTCCTACTAATTTTGCCAATTACTCTGTTCATTGCTGTCTTAATATTTTCTACGCTCAGAGAATCATTTATTTTCAATCAACTTCGAGTAGGAAAAAATAAGGAAGAGTTTACAATCCACAAGTTTAAAACAATGAAAAATGGCAAAATCACTTCTCTGGGTAAAATTTTGAGAAAATTGGGGTTGGATGAAATTCCTCAATTAATTAACGTGATGAAAAATGAAATGAGTTTTGTTGGACCAAGACCTTTGACTCAGCAAGATATTATAAGATTAAATTGGGGATTGGATAAGTATGCAATGAGGTGGTCAGTAAAACCAGGCATAACTTGCTTTGCACAATTATCTTCTGTTTGTGATGCAGCCCATTCAATGGAGAGAGATTTATTTTATGTAAACAATAAAAGTGTAAAGCTCGATGTTAAAATAATTATGCAATCAATTTTGGTTCCAATTAAAGGCAAACGAACAAACTAAGAAAGAATGAAGGTACTCGTAAATGGCATTGGAAATATTGGTACAACGCTTTTGTCTTTGTTAGTCGACCATAAAAAGGAACTCGAAATAGAAGAAGTAATTGGATTAAAAAATTCCGTTGTTTCTGATTGGAATAAAGAAGAGATAGCTATTCTGAAACAAAAAGGAGTAAGATTAATTGAAAAACAGAAATTAAGTGAGAATGAGTTAAAAGAGATTCTTGATTCGGTTGATTATATAATGGATGCTAATACGAATTCCATTGGGCTTAATAACAAAGAGTTGTATGCAATCCTTCCAAATCTCAAAGGTTGTTCTGCTCAGGGAAGCGAAAAAGGGTTTGGAATACCTTTTATGTCTGGAATAAACAATGAATGTATTGCGAAAGAAAAATTTGTACAAATAGTTTCTTGCAACACTCACTCCTTATCCACTTTGTTATCCGTCTTTTCTGATTCTAATTTTGCTAATATTAAAGAAGCTGATTTTGTAATTGTAAGAAGATCAGAAGATATTGGCAATCACCAGAGATTAGTAGCTGCCAATGTTGTTTCAAGACATTTAAACTCTCATATTGGAACTCATCACGCTATTGATGTGAAAGATTTATTTAGAACAATTAATTTGGAAGTTCCTGTTCAATCTTCTGATATTACAACTCCCAGTCAGTTGATGCATTCGGTGAGATTTAATATTAAACTGTCAAGTTCAATGAATGAGCAGTCAATGTTTGAATTGATTGATAAAAATGATCTTGTTTCAACAACAAATAAATTTGATTCAAACGTAATATTTGAATTAGGCAGGAGATACAGTAAATACGGGCGATTATATTCTCATGTAATAATTAATTCCAATAATATTTTATTTGATAAGGATGAAAACAGAATTAAAGGTTGGGGGTTTATCCCTCAAGAAGGAAATACAATAATTTCTACACTACATGCTTTTTTATTGCAAGTAAATCCTGACCTTGCCAAAGAAAAAATTAATTTTATAAAAAATGAACTAATCAGAAAATCATGGTGATTTTTTCTTTTTAAAAGATATCTAAATATGACAAAAATAATTTCCTATAATGTAAACGGAATAAGAGCAGCACTCAAAAAAGATTGGGATAAATGGATACAGTCTGTTGACCCTGATATTGTATGCTTGCAAGAAACCAAAGCACAACCCGAACAAATTGATAGTGAGTTGTTTGCTAACATTGGCTACAAAACTTATACCTATTCAGCTGAGAAAAAGGGATACAGTGGAGTTGCGATATTAACGAAAGAAGAACCTAACCATGTTGAGTATGGAATGGGAAACCCAAAGTATGATATTGAGGGAAGAGTAATCAGAGCAGATTACGATACTTTTTCAGTAATTAGTGTTTATTTCCCTTCTGGGAGTAATCCTGAGAGACAAGGTTACAAAATGGATTTTTTGGCTGATTTTCAGGAGTATATTAATGGATTGAAAAAAGAAATCCCGAATTTGATAATTTCTGGAGATTATAACATTTGTCACAAAGCCATTGATATTCACAATCCTGTGAGTAACAAAAACTCATCAGGTTTTTTGCCTGAAGAAAGAGAGTGGGTGTCAAACTTCATTGATTCTGGGTTTATAGATTCATTCCGATATTTTAATGATGAACCTCACCACTATACTTGGTGGACTTATCGATTTGGGGCAAGAGGAAATAACAAAGGATGGAGGATTGATTACCACATGGTGAGCAAAACTCTTGAGAGTAGATTAAAAAGAGCTGTGATTTTGTCGGAGGCGGTTCACAGTGATCATTGTCCATTAATGGTAGAAATAGATTAGAAAAAGACTTAGGACTATTTGACTTATGATTTAGGACTTTTGAAGAAATTGTTGTCGTTAGAATTTAAGTTAAAGTTTAAAATAAATTTAAGAAATGAGTAAAAAAGTATGCATCTTTTGTGGTGCTCGAACAGGAAATTCTTCTCAAATTATTGAGGAAACCAGGAAATTAGTCAAGCTTTTGGCTGAACAGGATTACGATTTGGTGTATGGTGGTGGAAATGGAGGATTGATGGGATTAATAGCCGATGAATTTCTGTCTCACGGTCGGGAAGTTATTGGAATAAGACCTTCGATATTATTATCTGAAGAAAATTCTCACGATGGATTAACCGAAATGATTTCTACAGAAGATATGTTTGAAAGAAAAAAGAATATGGTTAATGTATCAGATAGTTTCATTGCTTTACCTGGTGGAGTGGGGACTTTAGATGAAATTTTGGATGTGATGACACTCAATAAAATTGATGCTATTCATAAACCGATGGCGCTATTTGATATCAATGGGTTTTACTCCAAATTAACCGAGTTGTTGGATACTTTTGTTGAATATGGATATTTGGATGAGGAAGCTAAGGGATTGTTGATATTGGAAAATAGTGCTGAAGGAATAGTTGATTCTTTAACTAAATATAATTAGAAATTAAAAAACCAAGTCCAATCCAAAATAGAAAACCAATTATTACGCAAGCGAAATAGTACTTTTTATAGACTTCTTTTAGGCTCTTTTTTTTGTTGCTAAACAAATACAAGATTAAAGCCCCGGGATAGGAAGAGAAGTATATTAGCATTTCAAAAACAACATCCATAATTGACTCTAAGTTAATTAAATGGAAATACTTAACTTTGGTTATGAAATTTTTATTTTTATTAGTTCTGTTTAGTTTCATTTTTGCTTCAGCATTCTCGGGCAGGTTAGACCCAAGTGATTCGGCAAGCAATAAAATGTTTGATTCAACAGTTGTGGTAGTGAATGAGATTGATTCTGCAATTTCTAAAACTTTGCAAACGGAATCTACATCTGAAGATTTAAGCGATAATAGTAGGTGGTTTATGTATGGATTTTTAGCACTTGGAGCAGTTCTGGTGATTTTAAAATTCAGAGGAAAGCTATAGTTTCAATACATATTCTTTTTTCTACCTTTGAAAATCAAAAAAATCAATCCAATGAGCTTAGAAAAAGAATTAGAATCAAGAAGTGAAGGGAAATGCGAATTGTGCGGAAGTACCAATAATTTAAAGCCTTACGATATTCCACCTGTAGAAATAAGAACGGCTAACAAAGCTATTTATACCTGCGGAACTTGTTTTGAGCAATTGGAAAATCCAGATTTGATGGATGAGAATCACTGGAGATTATTAAATGATTCGATGTGGAGCGAAATTGATGCTGTAAAAGTTGTGTCATGGAGAATGTTAACTCGATTGAATAATGGGTGGACTCAGAATTTATTGGACATGATGTATTTGGAAGATGATGAACTCAAATGGGCAAAAGCAAGTGGAGAAGGAGTGGAAGGAATGGATTTAAAACACAGAGACTCCAATGGTGTGGTTTTGAGTCAAGGTGATTCGGTGGTTTTGATTAAAGATTTGGTGGTGAAAGGAGCTGGATTTACCGCTAAACGAGGAACTCCCGTTCGAAACATCAATTTAGTAAACGATAATCCAGAACACATAGAAGGAAGGGTGAACGGACAACGAATTGTTATTTTGACACAGTTTGTCAAGAAATCGTAAATTCTTATCTTTAGTTTATGACCGAAGATTACCTTCATTATATCTATAAATACAAATTATTTGATTCTCAGAATTGCTCGACAATTGACGGGGATACGATTGAGTTTATTGATTTTGGTATTCATAATATGGATTCTGGTCCTGATTTTTCTCAAGCTAAAGTAAAAATTGGCGATACTCTTTGGGCTGGAAATGTGGAAATTCACATTAATTCTTCGGATTGGAAAAAACATAATCATCAAAAAGATAAAGCCTATGATACGGTAATACTTCATGTGGTTTACAATCACGATGAGGAAGTAAAAACCACTGAGGGAGCTATGATACCCACTTTAGAAATAAAGAATCTTTTTGATTATGAAGGATTTACAAATTATCAACGGTTTGTGTTCAATCCAGTTCCCTGTATTCAAAGTTTAAAAAATGTTCCTGACATAATTAAAAACTCCATGCTGGATCAAATGTTAGTGGAGCGAATTATTTCTAAAACTGAAATAATAAAACAAGAATTAGAAGAGGTCTCTCAAGATTGGGAACAAGTTTTTTTTCAAGCCATTGCCAAAAGCATGGGGTTGAAAGTCAATGCTTTTCCAATGGAACAAATGGCAAAAAGTATTCCTTTTAAAGTGCTCAAAAAATTAGGAGACAATCAATTGGCAATCGAGTCAATTCTATTTGGTCAAGCTGGATTTTTAGAAGAAAATAAACCTGATAATGAATATTTTAATTCTCTTCAAAAGGAATATCAATTTCATAAATCCAAGCATAATTTAGTTTCAATTAAAAAGGAATCTTGGAAGTTCTCAAAAATGCGGCCCTCTAATTTTCCTACTTTGAGAATTGCACAATTAGCACAATTAATTCTCAAGAATCATCAGCTTTTTTCTTCTTTTATCAATAAAGAAATTCAAGTTGAACAGATCCATAAATTACTAAATATTTCAATAGAGAATGGATTTTGGTATTCCCATTATACTTTTAAAACTGAAAGTAAACCAACCAAAAAATCAATAGGTAAAACGTTGATTAATTCTATTGTAATCAATACAATATCTCCTTTTATTTATTTGTACGGAAATTACAAGGCAGACGATATATTTAAAGAAAAAGCAA
>JBMYYT010000129.1:0-6822 GCA_049609665.1 Flavobacteriales bacterium
AAACCTTGGTGGCAACACTTCCTGTGTATTTGAATGCACTTGCTGGAAAAGGAGTTCACATGATTACTGTGAATGATTACCTGGCAAAAAGGGATAGCGAATGGATGGGAACTATGTATGAATTTCATGGATTATCAGTAGATTGTATTGATAGACATCAACCAAATTCGGACGAAAGAAGAATGGCATATAATGCTGACATAACTTTTGGGACCAACAACGAATTTGGATTTGATTATTTGAGAGATAATATGAGTAGTGATGTAGATGCTTTAGTTCAAAGAAAACATCACTTTGCTATTATTGATGAGGTGGATTCCGTGTTGATTGATGATGCTCGTACTCCTTTGATTATATCTGGTCCTACTCCAAAAGGAGATCAACAAGAATTTACAGCTCTTAAGCCAAAAGTTGAAAAACTGTATGGAGTTCAGAAAAAATTAGCAGCAGATTTTCTTAAAGAGGCCAAAGAAAATTTAGCAAAAGCTGAAGATGAAAGTTTAGATAAAAAAATTCGTGCTGAACACACCAAAGTAGGACAATTAGCCTTGCTAAGAGCCCACAGAGCTATTCCAAAAAGCGAACCACTTATTAAATATTTGAGTGAACCTGGAATCAAGGTTCAATTGCAAAAAGTAGAAAACTTCTACATGCAAGATCAAAGTAAAGAAATGCCAAAAGTGGACAAAGAACTTTACTTTGTAATTGAAGAAAAAAACAACCAAGTTGATTTAACAGAGAAAGGAATTGACTTGATTTCTGGAGCTGAGGAACCTGACTTGTATATCTTGCCAGACCTTGGTGGATTATTTGCCGAAGTGGAAAACCAAAATCTTCCAAAAGAAGAAACTTTAACCAAAAAGGATGAAATAATCCGAGATTATACGGTAAAAGCAGAACGAATTCACTCTATTAATCAACTATTGAAAGCCTATACATTATTCGAAAAAGATGACGAATATGTATTGATGGATGGAAAAGTGAAGATTGTAGATGAGCAGACTGGTCGTATCATGGAAGGAAGAAGATATTCTGACGGATTACACCAAGCGATTGAGGCAAAGGAAGATGTAAAAATTGAGGATTCTACTCAAACTTATGCAACCATTACGTTGCAAAATTATTTCAGAATGTACCACAAGCTTGCTGGTATGACTGGAACAGCTGAGACTGAAGCGGGTGAATTCTGGGACATCTACAAATTAGATGTAGTGGTAATTCCTACCAACAAACCTATTGCAAGAGATGACCGTGAAGATTTGGTTTACAAAACTGCTAAAGAAAAATATTTTGCTGTAATTGATGAAATAGAAAACTTAGTAAGCGAAAAGAGACCAGTACTTGTTGGAACAACTTCCGTAGAAATCTCTGAATACTTAAGTAGTTTACTGACTTCAAAAGGAATAAAGCACAATGTACTGAATGCAAAACTTCACCAGAAAGAAGCAGATATTGTTGCTGAAGCTGGTATGGCTGGAGCAGTTACTATTGCAACCAACATGGCAGGAAGGGGAACAGATATTAAACTTCAAGATGGAGTAAAAGAAGCTGGAGGTTTAGCGATAATCGGAACTGAACGTCACGATTCAAGACGTGTAGACAGACAGTTGAGAGGTAGAGCCGGAAGACAAGGTGATCCAGGATCTTCTCAATTCTTTATCTCGTTGGAAGATAATTTAATGAGACTTTTCGGTTCGGAGCGAATTGGAAAAATGATGGACCGAATGGGATTCAAAGAAGGGGAAGTGATTCAACACAAAATGATTTCGAACTCTATTGAAAGAGCACAGAAAAAAGTGGAGGAAAACAACTTTGGTATACGTAAGCATCTTCTTGAATATGATGATGTAATGAATGCTCAAAGGAATTCAATCTACGCCAAACGTAGAAATGCGTTGTATGGAGATAAGTTGGATTTAGATATTGCCAATACTTTGTATGAAATCTCTGAAAACATTGTTTTCACAACCAAAGAATACGAGGATTTTGAAGAATTCGAATTAGAGTTGTTGAGAATCATGTCGATTCAATCTCCTGTGGATGAGGAAGAATTCAAAATAAAGAATGAAAATGAAATAGTCGATTTGGTGTATGCCAAAGCAAAAGAAGCTTACAATAGAAAAAGTGAGTTTATTGCTACTCAGACTTATCCCGTTATTACTAATGTTTATGAAAACGAATCTAATTCGTATGAAAACATTATCATTCCTTTCTCCGATGGAACTAAGAGTACACAGATACTAGCAAACCTCGAAGATTCTTACAATGAAAAAGGAACGAACATTCCAAAACTCATGGAAAGAAACATAACCTTGGGTGTGATTGATAACGAATGGAAAGATCACTTGAGAGAGATGGATGATTTGAGGCAAGATGTAAGAGGTGCTCAATATGAGCAAAAAGATCCATTGTTGTTATACAAATTGGAATCTTATAAGCTTTTCAAACAAATGGTGAGCAAAGTAAACAAGGAAATTATTTCTTTCTTGATGAAAGCTAATCTACCGTTGAACGAAGGTGTTGAACAAACTAATAACGAAAAACTACAAAGAAGGGCTCAACCTAAACTGCAAGCAGGTAGAACGGACATTAACGCCAGTTCGGATATGAACCAGCAAGTTGCCAATCAACAACAAAATGGTCAACCTGTGAAGAGACAGCCGGTGGTTACTGAGAAAAAGATTGGAAGAAACGACCGAGTTCAGATAATAAACTTGAGAAGCGGTGAAACCAAAGAGGTGAAATACAAGCAAGCTGAACCCTTGATTAAAGAAGGCTCTTGGCAGATGGCTCAGAAGTAATTTAGTGATGAGTAATTAGTAAAAAGTAATAAGAACAATGTCATCCTGAATTTAGTTCAGGATCTATATTCATTGAAATATTACTTGAGAATCTAATTTGAAGGGTTCTTTGTAAGACTTCGACTCCGCTCAGTCTGACTGATGAAAAATATATTTATGAAAAACTTAACCATAGCAATGACGATTATTTTATTAATTTCATTGCTTTTTTCTTGTAAAACGGCCACCGTAAAACCAATTAGCAGCTCAAATCTTAACCAGTCGGAAGTAAGTGAAGCAGATATAAATTGTGACTTCAAAGACTATTGTAATTGCAATAATCAAATTTCAACTATAAGTAATTCCTATAGATACTCAGACTTAATTTTTTCTGGAGTAGTTAAAAAAATTGAAATTGTTCCTCTTAAAAAAGTAATATCAGAAGTTGCAATAAAAAATATTCTTTCAGATTCTACCAATAAAAGTGATTGTGTAAAAAAAGTACTTAACACAATGAAAATTATTCAAGCAACTTTTAAAAAAACAGAAGTTTTTAAGGGAGACACCAGTTTTAGTTCAATTAAAATCTCTACACCATTAGATGAAAACCAATGTTCCTTTAAAACTTTTAAAAAAGGAGAAAAATTCACAGTTTACGCGTCTCAAAACAAGTCTTGTGACATATACTTTTTGTCAACGTATGAGGACAATAAGCTATTTTTAAACCCAACCTATAAATACTGGACAAATCAATGTAAAAGAACAAGGATTAGTTCAGAAATGGAGCTGGATTCTTTAAGAGTACTAAATAAATTGAAATGAAAAACCTAACCAAAGCAATGATGGTTATTTTCTTAATCTCATTGCTTTTTTCTTGTTCAGAAAACCCAAAAGTACGAATCTTTGTTTCGTGGCCTGGTGGTGAAGGACTGCCTCATTATCAATGGAAAAAAGGAGAGCCAAAACCCATTGGTATAGAACCCGCTTTTATTGAAAGAGTTTTGGAAACTGCTAGCTTGGAATATAAATATGTCTATGACATTGAAATACCTGAAGAAGGCGATCCAAGAATCCATGCTATCACCTCCGAGAAAGTAGATATTTGTATTCGAGCATTTTCCATAACTGAAGAAAGAAAAGAACTCATGCTCTTCACAAATCCCTATTACACCGATGGACTTTCTGCCTTGGTCCGAAAAGAAGATTCGATTTCTTCTTTAGAAGATTTAAAAGGAAGAAGAATTTATACACTCGAATTTACTTCTGCCCATAACTGGGCTCAAGAGAATCTGAATGAAAGCATTTTGATGACTTACGAAAAATTTGACACCGCTTTTATTGAACCCGAAGGACTTCTGTTAAACAATAAAATTGATGCTTATATTCTGGATAAAAGCTTTCTGAATCAAATTGCAAAAAACAATCCTGAATTGGAGGTATTAAGCGGTAAATTTACGGAAGAAAGTATTGGTATTGCTGTATCCAAGGAAAACTCTATTTTGGTTGAAAAACTAAACAAAGCCATGGATAAATTGAAAGAAACAGGCGAATTTGATTTACTTCTTGAAGAGTTGAAATAATTGAAAAAGCACCCTCGTATGTCATTCCCGTGAAAACGGGAATCTTATTCATTGAAATATTATATAAAATCAAAGTGTCTGATTCTCGTATTAAGATTCCCAATCGGAGTTGGGAATGACAAATGAAAAGATATGATGTCAAAAAGAGAAAAACGGGATCAATGAGTTAGAAGAAAAATTAACATAATTACTAAACAAAACAAACATCTTTAACTCAAACTATAATGAGTCAAATATCCAAATCAAATATTCCTGACGATTCTGTAATCAATAAATTTATTTCCGAAATAGATTATCAAGATTGTTACTCCTTTTCAACTCTCAACAACTCTAAATCCATACAGGAATTATACATCGCGATATTTTCTTCGGCTCCTAAATGGGTGGAAGGATTAATGCGATTTAGAAATTGGATAGTGAAATTTTTTGGACTCAAAACCGAAATGAAAAAAGCTCCTGATTCAGAATTTGAGGTTGGAGACAAAGTCGGAATTTTTAAAATATTCGATATCCAAGAAAATGAAATCATTGCAGGAGAAGACGACAAACATTTGAATTTCAGAGTTTCAATTTATAGAAAAATCGAAGAAACCTCAACTATTTCTATTGCAACTTTAGTTCATTACAACAATGGATTCGGTAGATTTTACATGTCGATTGTAAAACCCTTTCATCGATTGGTCGTTAAATCTTTGATAAAAAAAGCAATTAAAAAATTGTAGGTTTCAGAAACTGTAAATATCTATTTATATTTACTCTCAATGAATAGAAAATTCGCAACCAATTTGGCTTTTTTGCTCTTCCTCAATTTTTTGGTGAAGCCCTTTTATATTTTGGGAATTGATGCCGAGGTTCAAAATAGAGTGGGTACAGAAGATTATGGAATGTACTTTTCTATTCTTGGGTTTACCTTTCTATTTCAAATATTACTGGATGTAGGAATCGTAAATTTCAATACTCGGACTATTTCTCAACAACCTTTTCTACTCAAAAAATACTTCTCCAAAATATTCTCTTTAAGGATAATTCTGGCAGTAATTTATGGAGCTTTCGTTCTTGGTCTTGGTGCGGTAATCGGATATAACTCAAGTGAGATTGAAATGCTAAGTTGGTTAATTTTTAATCAAATATTAGCTGCTTTTGTTCTCTATATCCGATCAAATTTAACCGGTTTATTGCTTTTTAAATACGACAGTATAGTTTCCGTGTTGGATAGGTTTCTGTTAATCATTGTCTGTTCTATTCTACTCTGGGGAGGAATATCTGATGAACCCTTTGATATTTATTGGTTCATATACGCACAAACTTTTGCCTACGGAGCAACAGCCATTGTGGCTTTGTTTCTTTTGTTATCCAAACAGCCGCTTGCGGGTTTAAAGTGGGATACCCTTTTTTCTTTGGCAATTCTCAAAAAAAGTATTCCCTATGCTCTTCTTATTTTACTGATGACATTTTATTATCGTGCGGATAGTGTGATGCTGGAGAGAATGCTGGACGATGGAAAAAATCAAGCTGGAATTTATGCCAATGGATTTCGATTCTTTGAAGCCGCAAATAATATAGCATTTTTGTTTGCAACTCTTCTCCTACCCTTATTTTCAAACCTACTACAAAACAAAAAATCAGTAAGCAATTTAGTAAGGTTATCCAGCAGCATTTTAATCCCTGGGGCAATATTGATTGGTGTTACTTGCTTCTTTTACTCTCACGAATTAATTGAAGCTCGCTATGAAAACAGCACAATAGACTCAGGAAATGTATTTGGAATCTTGATGTTATGTTTCGTATTCATCTCTACCACCTACATTTTTGGAACATTGCTTACCGCAAATGGAAATCTCAAAAAACTAAACCAAATCGCCTTCGCAGGAGTAGTTTTAAATATTGTATTAAACCTTATTCTCATCCCAACATACAAAGCCTATGGTGCGGCTATTGCCAGTTTAATTACTCAAGCTTTAACAGCAATTGCTCAAGTTTGGTTATCCAAATATTCTTTTAAACTTAAGTTAAATTTATCGTTATTGATAAGAGGATTTGTTTTCTCCTCTTTAATCATTGTTTTTGGATTTTTACTTCGTCAATCGTATTTCGAATTTATACCTTGGTATTTTTCTATTTTAATCCTTTTATTTGCAGGAACTATTTTCTTATTTTCACTAAAGATTATTGAAATTAAAAACATCAAAAAACTGTTTAGAGATAATCCTAAGTGACTATGATTTATAAATTACTCCTTGTTATCATATTGTTCAACATAAGTTGCAGTGCCCCTAACTTAAAAGATAGGGTGCCGAAAGCGGATATTCCTGTTGATGAAAATAATATTATTGATTTAACTAATAAATTAACTGACTTTTCAAAAACGGCAAGTTTAATGAAGGAGTTAGACTTAATTATTTCTTCAGATACTTCTGTGGCACACTTAGCTGGGGCTTTAAATATTCCTATATGGATTCCTC
>JBMYYT010000130.1:0-6810 GCA_049609665.1 Flavobacteriales bacterium
TCCTTTAGGATTTACCACCTATACATTGACTGGTTATTCAGCTGAAGGTTGTCGGTTCTTTGATGATGTGACTGTTGCTGTAATTGACTCCATTTTTGTCCCAAATACATTTACCCCAAATAGCGATGGAGTAAATGATACCTGGGAAATTAAATTGATAGATTTATTCCCTAAAGCAGAAATCACCGTATTTGACCGTTGGGGACAAATCGTTTACAAAACTATTGGATATCCAAGATCAAAAAGATGGGACGGAACTCGAAATGGGAAACCACTTCCAGCAACAACCTATTACTATACTATTAGTTTGAGTATTGACTCCAACGAAGAAAGTATAAAAACTGGTTCGGTAACCATAATCTATTAGAATACAGAAATGAAAAAAATCATCATTCTATTTTTATTGACTCTTTCATTTTCTGGGTTTTCTCAGCAAATTCCTCAATACACACATTATTTATTGAATCAGTTTGCTTACAATCCTGCGGTGGCAGGAAGTAAAAACTGTATGGATGCCACTCTTGGTCACAGAACTCAATGGAGTGGATTTGATGGAGCACCCGTTACAACCTACGGAAGTTTCAACACAACACTGAAGCAAGACAAATACGGATTGGGTTATAAGCACGCTATGGGACTGGTTGTGGTTAGAGATTCATATGGACCTTTTAGCAGAATGAAAATAAAAGGAGCTTATGCTTATCATCTTCCAGTTACCAAAAAAATGCTGATGTCAATGGGAATGTTTTTTGGTGTAGAGCAAATAGCTTTTGATGCCGGAGAAGTTACTACCATTGATCCAGATGATGATGCCATTGACAACTCTCGAAGAGCAACTATTTTTCCTGAATTTACACCAGGAATTTTATTACAAACGGATGTTTGGTTTGCAGGAGCAACACTTCAGCAACCACTTGGCGGACCTAAGAAAGCAGTTGGAACAGACGAAACTCGACTTAACAGACATGTTACTCTTTTGGGAGGGTTGAATATTAGACTAAACAAACAATGGTCATTAGTTCCTTCTTCGTTAGTTAAAATCACTAAAACCTCTCCTATCGCCATAGATATTAATGTAATGGCAGATTACAAAAGCAAATTTTCTTTTGGAGCTTCTTACAGAAATGTAGATGCCTTTGCGGGACTTATCAGTTTTAGGTGTTTTAATTATTTAAAAATTGGGTATGCCTACGACATGACTCTTTCCAAAATTCGTTTCGGAAGTTTCAATACTCATGAAGTTACTTTGAGTATTAATCCTTGTGGCTACAAGGAGAAAGCAAAATACGGGTGTCCTACTTTTAATTAAGTTTAAGAACTCTGTATTTTAAAATCCATTTTATTCGTTATATTTAAAAAATGTATTGATACTTTTTTGTATTAATAACTCTAAATTAAATAGTTATGAAAAAAGGACTTGTATTCATTCTATCTCTGTTTCTCTCTTCTTTTATTTTATCACAAACTTCTCAGGTTATTCGTGGAAAAATTATTGACAAAGAAACCTACTCCCCTATTATTGGAGCTACGGTTCAAGTAGTAACCGAAAACATAGAGCCAATGGGAGCCAATAGTGATATCGATGGAAACTATCGCATTGAAAACGTTCCTGTAGGAAGACACACAATCAAGATTTCTTTTATTGGCTACAAAGACAAAACCATCCCAGTAGTTGTTACTTCCGGAAAGGAATTAATACTGAACGCTGAATTGGATGAATCTTTTCAAAAATTAAAAACCGCAGTTGTCACTGCAGATGATAACGGTGGAGTAAAAAACGACATGGCATTGGTAAGCGTAACCAGTTTCTCAGTGGAAGAAACCAATAAGTATGCTGGGAGTAGAGGTGATCCGGCTCGGATGGCTTCGAATTTTGCTGGAGTGCAAGGTGCTGATGATTCACGAAACGACATTATTGTAAGAGGAAATTCTCCATTGGGAGTTCTATGGAGAGTCGAAGGAATTGATATTCCGAATCCAAACCACTTTGCAATTGCAGGAAGTTCTGGAGGTCCAGTCTCCATATTGAATAATAAAGTAATGGCGAATTCAGATTTTTTTACTGCTGCTTTTCCTGCGGAATATGGAAATAGTGTGGCTGGAGTTTTTGACTTAAAACTAAGAAACGGAAACAACCAGAATCATGAATTCTCTTTTCAGTTTGGATTTTTGGGGACTGAATTAACCGCAGAAGGACCTTTGAATAAAAAAACTGGTTCTTCTTATTTAGCTGCCTACAGGTATTCAACCATTGCTTTATTTAGTGGATTGGGCATCAATTTAGGAACGGATGCAGCTCCTAAATATCAAGATTTATCCCTAAAGCTAAATTTTCCTCAAAAGAAAGGAGGTTCTCTTTCATTGTTTGCAATCTCGGGCTCAAGTGATATTGACATTGTATTCAGCACAGAAGAAAAACCAAACCCAGATTTGAATATTTATGGAGAAAACGACCGTGATCAATATTTCAATACTGGAATGGCAGTTGCAGGATTGACTTACTTAAAACCTCTGAAAAATGACGCTTTCTGGAAAACTACCATTGCAGGTGCCGTGGAACAACAACAAGCAACTCACAATTATTTTGTACGACACGTTGAACCCGATGGAACTTATAAATTAGATAATATTTATACTATCCTCGATTACCGATTTAGACAATACAAAATTTCTGCTTCTACGTTTATCAATAAAAAACTGAACAACAAAAGCGTATTGAAATATGGCTTGAATGCGGATTATTTCATCTACAATTTTCACGATAGTGTGTTCAGAGACAACCTCACCCCTGCAGTCTGGGACGTAAGGTGGGACCATGATGGAAATGCAGCACTTATTCAACCTTACATTCAGTTAAAACACTCATTCAGTGAGCGATTGGCAATGAATTTTGGACTTCATGCTCAAGCATTTACTCAGTCCAAAAGTATTTCTATTGTTGAACCCAGAGTGAGCATGAGGTTTAATTTGGATGAAAACCAAGTATTATCAGCGGGAGTTGGGTTACACAGTCAAATTCAACCGAGTTACACCTATTTCTATCAAACTCCAACTGGAAACGGAACAGAAGAAATTCAGTACAATAACCAAATGGATTTTACTAAAAGTTTCCACTCTGTGTTGGGATATAGTGCTGCGCTTTCGAGAAAAACAATGTTGAAATCTGAAATCTACTTCCAACATCTATACAATGTTCCTGTAGAAGTAAAATCTTCTTCATTTTCTATGCTGAATCAAGGTTCTGGGTTTGCTCGATTTTTCCCAGATTCTTTAGAGAATACTGGAACTGGAACGAATTACGGATTGGAATTAACTTTGCAACATAACTTTGACAAATCCTTTTACACGATGATTACTGGGGCAATCTACAACAGCACCTACAAAGGAAGTGACGGAATCGAAAGAAATACTGATTTCAATGGAAACTACGCATTGAACTTTTTAATTGGAAAAGAATTCAAATTAGGAAAAAGAGGAGTTATGCTTATTGGAGCAAATATTACTTGGGCAGGTGGAAGAAGATACGGACTTGTAGATTCTGTGGCATCTGCAAAGGCTCGTGAAGTAATCTATTTGGATGACCAATACAATGAGTTTCAATTTCACGAGTACCTCCGTGCAGATTTGAAATTTACTTATACGATCAATACCAAAAACATCACTCACGAAATTGGGTTGGATATTGTGAATGTATTAAACCGAGAAAATATTTTGGCAATTACTTACGCTCCTACTCCAGATGATCCGCAGAGAATTACAACTTCTCCACAATTAGGATTTTTACCTATTTTCTATTACCGAATTGATTTTTAATGGAAGGAAAAGTGAAATACAAACCTCTTATTTATCCAGCCAAGATTCTTTTGGCTTGGGGAGAAGCAATAGGTGGCAACAAAGAAATACGAGATTGGTTAGCCAAAAATGGTTATCCAGAGCTTTATACTTTTGTGTTTGCACTCAACTTAAAAGACGATGCTCGTGAGTGGCTAATGAAAAATAAATACCCACATCTATTGGCGTTAATTCAAGGCGTGGAACGAAATAAAAAAGCATTGGCTTGGTTAAAAGAAAACGATTTTGAAATACTTTGGCACATGGCACAAGCCGGAGATGGCGATGAAGATTCACTGGGTTGGTTGTTAAAAAACCATAGAGATTTTGCACATATTACCTTAAAAATCAAAAAAATAAAAGACATTATCCAAATGGATAATGATGATCCACATCGGATAAGTGGAGAGTGATTCTAATCAAATATATAAATGAAGAAAGGAGTACATTTCAGTTTTATTCATCGACATATTGGACCTATATTATTTTTCATAGCGTTTCTTATAGCTCTATTAAGTTTTGATGAATACGGGTTGGGTTGGGATGAACCTCAGCAACGGGGAACTGGAAAAGTTTGTTATGACTATGTTTTTTCAGAAGATTCTAATCTTTTAAGATGGAGCGACAGGGATTATGGAGTTGCTTTTGAACTCCCGTTAATTATATTGGAAAAAACATTCAATTTGACCGATAGTCGAACTATTTACTTAATGAGGCATTTGGTAACGCATTTATTTTTTCTATTAGGTTGCTATTTTCTTTTCCGCCTTATTGACTATTTGTATAATAATAAACTTTTATCAACTGTTGGTTTTTTGCTATTAGTATTACATCCAAGACTTTACTCTCATTCTTTTTTTAACACTAAGGACATCCCATTTATGACGATGTTTATTATCTCGATATATTATTCGGTAAAAGCTTTAGATAAAAAAAACGTTCTCAGTTTTATAAAATCCGGAATTTGTATTGGTCTATTAATAAATTTAAGAATTATGGGAATAATACTACCTGTGTTCTTGATTCTCCTATTATTAGTAGAGGTGTTAAAAAAACAAAACAAAAGATTACAATTAAAATTAGCTCTCACACTTCTCGTTTCATCCTGTCTCGTTTTATACATTTCATGGCCCTATTTATGGGCTGACCCTATAAACCGTTTTATAATTTCTTTTGAAAACATGTCTAAATTCAGATGGAAAGACACCCTCTTATTTAATGGCGAAATGATAAAAGCAACTGAAATTGATTGGACCTATATACCCACGTGGTTCTCTATCACAACGCCAATTATCTTTCTATTATTAGGAGTGTTTGGTAGCTTAATCCTGATTTTTCAATTTTTCAAATCTCCTCTTACAATCTTTAACAATTCGATTAAAAGTCATAACCTACTCTTTTTAGCCTTGTGCATATCCCCTTTAATCGCAGTTTCTGTATTACATTCTGTATTGTATGATGGATGGAGGCAATTATACTTTATTTACCCATTTTTTGTATTACTCATTATTTATGGACTTTCATTTTTAGCCAAGAGAAACAAAAAATCACACCTTGTTGTTTTGTGTTTTTTATGCTTTTCTTTCGTTAGCACATCAACCTTTATGGTTAGAAATTTTCCTTTGCAGAATGTTTATTTTAATAATTTTTTCTCATTTGTCCCACCTGAATACATTCGGAAAAATTTTGAATTAGATTATTGGGGAGTGTCTTATAAACAATCCTTAGAGTATATATTAAAAGTAGATACGAATGCCTCAGTAAATATTAATGTAGCTAATAGCGCTGGATTTCTAAACATAAGTATTCTAAAACCTGCTGACAGAAACAGAATCAATATCGTACCTATTGAAGAAGCTACTTATTTCATTACTAATTACAGATGGCATCCTCAAGATTATATTGAGTATGAAACTTTTAAATTCCATTCCTTTGTGGTGAAGAACAATACGATTAGTCAGATTTTTAAATTGAAATAGTACTAATCGATTCCAATCTATTATCTAATTCTATTCTCTGTGATAGAGATAAATCTTGATTGACAGCATCATCGTTTTACAACAAGTTTTGAATATTGGACTATAAAAAACACAAATAATATCATACATTTTCTTAGATTACATCGTTATAAAAAATGGATACATTATAAATGTCATGAGATTTACCCTACTTTATCTTCTATTATTTTTCTTCAATTTGACTATCGGACAGTTTGATGATGCCCGAGATTTTAGTAATGGATTAGCTGCTGTTAAGACTGCTGGACTTTGGGGATTTATTGATACTAATGGTAAAATGGTAATTGAGCCGCAGTATTTTAAAGTTTCAGATTTCAATGAAGAGTTGGCTTATGTGCAAACATCTTTTATTGAAGGTAAAGTAATAAACAAAAAAAACATTGGTTTATTTAAGCAGAATGAAGTAAATGGCTTCACAGGTTTTCGTAATGGTGTTGCAGGTTTTTACAAGGAATACGAAGGTAGCTGGAGACTCATTGATACAAATGGAAATTTAATAACAGAAAAGTTCATTTTTGATTTTAATTCGACTGAAGAGTCTTACTCTTTTGGACTTCAAGACGATAATGGAGAAACGAAATATTACAGCCTCGATAAAAACAATAAAATTTCACCCGACAAATTTGGCTCAACTTCATTCAAAATACATTTTGATTCTACCTCTAATAATTATGGAATTAATAGCCAAGATAATTCTGTTATTCACAAACCAATATTTGAAAAAATTGAATTTGAAAATAGAACTTATTATGTCAAATCAAAAAGCAAATGGAGGTTTTTATCTAAGAATGGCAGCTATTTAAACGACTACAAATATGATGGAGTCATAGCAGGTGAATATGAAAACTTTATTGGAGTAATTAGTGGTAAGTATATTCCTCTGAGCTCAATCGGAAAACCTTTAACTACTATATTATATGAAGAATGTGAAATATTTGAGAAAGGTCCAACATCTATTTAT
>JBMYYT010000131.1:0-6804 GCA_049609665.1 Flavobacteriales bacterium
TCGATGAATATTACGAGTCAATAGCTGCAAAGTTCAAGAAATTGACCAAAGAACAAATAATCAAAAAGTTTGTTTCGACTGAGTTTAATAGGTTCTTATCTTATTACGAGAACGCAAAAGATATAAATGACACTTCTCAAAGTTCAGGAAGAGACAGAGATAGAGGAAGAGGAAATGACAGAAGAAGAGACAGAGGGGACAGGAGAGATAGACGAGACAGAGGGGACAGAAGAGAAAGAGGACCAAGAAATGATAGAGGAAGCGACAGAGGTGATGACAGAAGAAACGATAGAAGGGAAAGAAGAGGAGATAGAGATAGAAGAAGCGGGAACAGAGAAGAGCATAATAGAAATGTAGATGGAGAATCTACAACATTATTCTTAAATGTTGGATTAAAGGAGTTTTCTGATAAAGGACATTTGATAAGAGTGTTATGTCAAGAGGGTGGAGTAGCAGGAAAAAACATTGGAAGAATAAGAATGATGGATAAATTTAGTTTTATTGACGTAGCGCCAAAGGTTGCCGACAAAATTCTTAAAGGAGTTAATGGAGTAGAGGTTGAAGGAGGAAGAACTATGAGAGCAGAAGTTTCAAATAATTAGGACAATTATTAATGTTAAAAAGGATAGCTAAGTCACATTGGCCTATCCTTTTTTTATGCAGTATTAATTCGTATTTTTGATATTCAATTTTAATCAAAATGTTTTTAGAATCACTCACAAATAGCAATGAGAAAAGAGGCTGGATAGAAGTTATCTGTGGTTCTATGTTTTCGGGTAAAACTGAGGAATTGATTCGAAGATTAAAACGAGCTGAATTTGCTCAACAATCAGTTGAAATTTTCAAACCTGCAATTGATATTCGCTATGATGAGGAAGAAGTTGTGAGTCATAATGAGAACACAATTCGTTCCACACCTGTCACTTCTTCACGAAATATATTGTTGTTAGGAGATGGGGTCGAAGTAGTAGGAATTGACGAAGCACAATTTTTTGACGAAGGTTTGGTCGAAGTTTGTAATCAATTGGCAAACAATGGAGCAAGAGTTATTATTGCTGGATTGGATATGGATTTTACAGGGAAACCATTTGGTGTAATGCCTAACTTAATGGCAACAGCCGAATACGTAACCAAAGTTCATGCAATATGCGTTAAATGTGGAAGTTTGGCGCAATTTTCGCACCGTAAAACAACCGATGAACAGCAAGTAATGTTGGGAGAGACAGAATCTTACGAACCACTTTGTAGAGTGTGTTTTAATAAATCTACCGAATCAAAATGAATTATTCTCCTGAACAAATAGCTGAATTTGTTGAAGGAGATTTAATTTCTTCTACCAATCAATTTATTAGTCATGTCTCTACAGATAGTCGTTCTGTTCAAAACTCATCAAATTCTATTTTTTTTGCATTAAAAACTGACAAAAGAAATGGTCATGATTTTATTACTGAACTTATTGAAAAAGGAGTAAGAACTTTCGTGATTGCTGAAGATAATGACTTTAATGGAAACGATTTAACCCTGATAAAAGTCAAAAATACTCTTGAGGCTTTACAAAATTTTGCAGCCTGTCATCGTAAACTATTTGATATTCCAATAATTGGAATCACAGGAAGCTATGGAAAAACCATAGTTAAAGAATGGCTCTATCAATTACTAAATCCAGATTATACCATTTGCCGAAGCCCAAAAAGTTTTAATTCTCAATTAGGTGTTCCACTTTCTGTTTTGCTATTGGAAGATCAACATACTTTGGGGATTTTTGAAGCAGGAATTTCAACGGTTGGAGAGATGGAAAAAGTTACAAACTATAATAAAACCAAGTATTGGGGTATTAACAAAAATGGGTGAGGCTCATCAATCGGGTTTTGAAAATTTTGATCAGAAATTAATAGAAAAGAAGAAACTATTTGTCGATTGTGATACTGTTATTGAGATTTCACCTGAGATTCCAGCTTATGAGTTCCCTTTTTCAGATTTAGCTTCAATTGAAAATTGTTCACTTTGTATTAAAGTCATGGAGTATTTTGGCTATACAACAGAGGTAATTCAAGAAAGAATCATGGAATTGTCTTCATTAGCTTTGAGGCTCGAAATGAAAAAAGGAATTGATAATTCAACACTGATCAATGATGGCTACAACATTAGTTATTCTTCTTTGGTTTTATCTTTAGAACATTTAAATAAACAAGCGGGAGATTTCCCAAAAACACTTATTTTATCTCAAATACCTGAAACTTCTTTTTCAGATGAAAAATTAATTAAATTATTAACAAACAGTTCTTTAAATAGGATTTTGATTGTAGGTAGAGAATCGATAAAGAGTGCGGATTCTAATACAATAATTCATCGTTTCGATACAACTGAGGAGTTAATAAACGAACTCTCTCAGTATGATTTCAGAAATCATTTTGTGCTGATAAAAGGCGCAAGGAAATATCGATTGGAAAGAATAGTTAATAAATTAGAAGAAAAAAATCATCGTACAGAATTAGAAATTAATCTCTCTCAATTATCTAAAAACCTTGATGTTTACAGAAAGAAAATAAATCAAAATACCAAGTTAATGGTAATGGTAAAAGCATTTTCTTATGGAGCAGGAACTTCTGAAATCCCTAAATTACTTGAGATTGAAGGAGTGGATTATTTAGGAGTAGCTTATACAGATGAAGGAATTGCACTGAGAAATGCGGGAATTAAAACTCCAATAATGGTCATGAATCCTGAGCCAGGTACTTTTTCGGATTTGATTCAATATAGCTTGGAGCCAGAGATATATTCTCTTAGTGAATTGGATGAGTTTGTAGCAGATTTAATTGTAGAGGACAAGAAAGATTATCCAATTCATATCAAATTAGAAACTGGAATGAACCGATTAGGTTTTCTAAAAGATGAACTCCCTGCTCTTATTCAATATCTTAAATCTCAGCCTGAAGTCTATATCAAAACAATGTTTTCTCATTTATCTTCTGCTGATGATTTGGATGAAAAGGAATATACTCTTAATCAATTTCAGAAATTTGAACACTATTCGAACTATTTATTGGATGCATTTAGTTATCCAATTGAAAGGCACATTTTAAACACAGCAGGGATTGATAATTATCCTAATTATCAATATGATATGGTTCGTTTAGGAATAGGATTGTATGGAATAAGCGTTTCTGATTCGAGCCCAGAAATAAAACCAATTAGCCGATTAAAATCTATCATAATTCAAAAGAAACAATTGAAAAAAGGAGATTCAATAGGATATGGAAGAAAAACAATTGCTGAAAAAGAAATGACTATTGCAATGGTTCCAATAGGTTATTCGGATGGATTGAGAAGAAGCCTAGGCAACGGTAATTTTTCATTTTACCTTAACGGAAAACCATGTTTTATAGTTGGTAATGTATGTATGGATATTTGCATGATTGATGTTTCTGAGATAGAATCTAAAGTAGGTGATGAAGTTGAGATTTTTGGAAATCATAATTCAATTGAAAATATGGCAAAAGCAATGGATACAATTCCTTATGAAGTATTGACTTCTATTTCTCAGCGGGTTAAAAGAGTATTTATTCAAGAATAAGACTTTTAAACAACCTTAACATAAATTAACCACAATATCACTACACTAAAATTCTTTTTGCATAACTTTGATGTTATGAGAGGTATAATATTCATATTAATATTTTTTGCTGGGATTTCTAAATCCTTTTCTCAATCAGATTCGTTACAGGTTGATTCCGTTAACAATAATTTGGTAAAAGAAATTTATGTTCAAATCTCTGGAGTAGTTGTAACTGGTGACAAAATGAAACCTGTTCCTTTTGCAACAGTAATGGAAAAATCATCTTTTCGAGGAGCAATTGCTGATTTTCAAGGTTTTTTCTCTTTTGTTGGTGAACCTGGTGATACAGTTGTTTTTTCAAGTGTTGGGTTTAAAAAATCCAGCTATGTAATTCCTGATACATTGACCACAGGTAGATATACACTTATTCAATCCATGAACGAAGATACAGTTTATATCAAAGCTCACGTGGTTTATCCATGGCCATCAAGAGAACAGTTTCGTGATGCATTTCTTAATTCTGATATTCCTAACGATGATTTGACTCGTGCACAAAATAACTTAAACCCTGAAATTTTAGCATTAAAACAAGATGCTTACCCCGCTGGAGGTTCTTTAAATTTTAAATGGCAAATGAATCAAAAAGGACAGCAACTGTATTATGCAGGTCAAGCCCCTCCCAATAATTTGTTAAATCCTATCGCTTGGAGTCAATTTATTCAAGCATGGAAAAACGGAGATTTCAAAAAGAAATAATATTCCCAAAAAACCAACACTAATATTTTTTTTAGTGTATTTTTGTTTAATACTTACGTTTAAAAGTTAAACAAATGGCAATAAAAACTACGTTTACCATAAAAGATTTAGAAAATTTAAGTGGAATTAAGGCCGGAACTATCAGGATTTGGGAGAAAAGGTATAATCTTTTTCAACCCAGTAGAACAGAATCCAATATCCGATATTACGATCTTAAAAATTTAAAAAGATTATTGAATGTAGCCACCATTAATAATTATGGGATTAAAATTTCTAAAATAGCTTCAATTTCCGAAGAAGATATAATTGAAAAAGTAAAGGAAATTGGACAAGAAAAAACCACTGTAAATAACAGTGAGTTTTTGGTTTCAATGTTTAGATTCGATTCAAGATTATTTAATAAAACTTTTAACGAACTTTTAGAAAGAAAAAGTTTCGAAGAAGTTTTTTTCGAAGATTTTAGTGTTTTGTTAAATCATTTAGGAGACTTGTGGGCATGTAAAACAATTGATCCGGTTCACGAAAGATTTATTTCGACACACATCCGACAAAAAATTCTAACTGAAATAGAAAATGTGCAAGTTAATTCTCCAACCAAAAAAAACGTAGCCTTATTTCTTCCAGAAAACGAAATGCATGACATAGGATTGCTTTATACGCATTACTGTTTGTTGAAAAAGGGGGTTAATTCAATTTTTTTAGGGCACAGTGTTCCAATAGAGGATTTAAAGAAGGTGATTGAGATTTTTCATGAAATTGATTTTATTAGTTACTTCACGGTTGAACCTCCTAAGAATAAAGTTCCTGCTTATATGAAAGAGTTTGAGGAGAAAATCTTAAACAAATCAACATCAACTTTTCACTTATTGGGTAGAAATACTGTTGATTTCAAAAACAAATCGAAAAAAGTTAAGGTCTACGAAAGTATCGATGACATTATAAATCATGACTGGAGTTAAAAAAATGAGAATGAAAAATAAAATAACCATTATTGGTTCTGGTTTCTCTTCACTATCAGCTGCTTGTTATATGGCTCATGCTGGTTATGAGGTTGATGTTTACGAAAAAAATGAGCAACTTGGCGGTAGAGCTCGTCAATACAAAAAGGATGGATTTACATTTGATATTGGGCCTACTTGGTATTGGATGCCGGATGTTTTTGAGCGATTTTTCAACGATTTAGGCAAATCTGCGAGTGATTATTATGAACTTGAAAGATTGAACCCTGGATATAGGGTGTATTTTGATCAAATGGATTTTGTAGATATTGATGCAGAGCTTCATAAAATAATTGAGTTATTTGAATCCATCGAAAAGGGAAGTGGGTTGAAACTCAATAATTTTATGAAGAAAGCCCAAAGCAATTATGATATAGCAATTAAGGATTTGGTTTACAGTCCTGGAATTAGTCCACTTGAACTTGTTTCTAAGAAGACAATGATGGAATTGCCCCAGTTTTATAAAACAATAAGAGGAATAGTTTTCAAAGAGTTTGATAACCCACGATTAAGACAGATATTAGAATTCCCAGTATTGTTTTTAGGAGCAAAGCCCTCGGATACTCCAGCTTTTTATAGTTTTATGAATTGGGCAGATTTTGGTCTTGGAACTTGGTATCCCAAAGGAGGCATGTACTCAGTTGTTGAGGGAATAGTGAGGCTTGCCAAAGAATTGGGAGTAAATTTCCATACCAATAGCGAAGTAAGTGAAATTAAAGTAGACAAGACAGGGAGAGTTAACTCAATAGTTGTAAATGAAAAAGAGATTGAAGTTGATAAACTAATTTCAGGAGCTGATTACAAGCACACTGAAGGCTTATTGGAATCAACTTACAGAAAATATTCAGATAAGTATTGGGACAAAAAAATAATGGCTCCTTCGAGCTTACTTTTTTATATTGGACTTTCAAAAAAAGTAGAAAATGTATTGCACCACACTTTGTTTTTTGATACTTCATTTGACCAACATGCTTCTGAAATTTATGACAAACCAGCATGGCCAAAAGACCCAATGTTTTATGCAAGTTTTGCAAGTCAATCTGATAAGTTTGCCGCTCCTGAAGGAAAAGAAGCTGCAACTTTTTTAATTCCGCTTGCTCCTGATCTTGAGGATACTGAGGAGATGAGAGATAAGTATTTGGAGATGATATTGACAAGACTCGAAAAATTAACTAATCAAGAAGTGAAAAATTCTGTTATTTTTGCTAAATCTTATTGTGTACAGGACTTTAAGGATGATTATCATTCGTACAAGGGAAATGCTTATGGAATGGCAAATACGCTTTTGCAAACTGCCTTTTTAAGGCCAAAGTTGAAAAGCAAAAAAGTTAAGAATTTGTTTTTCACAGGACAATTAACCGTTCCCGGCCCTGGAGTTCCTCCTTCACTAATATCTGGGAAACTGGTAAGTGATTTAATATTAAACAAAACTTAATACATCTTAAATTAAGTATTGTTCGTATATATTTTAATAGTAAATAAAAAATGAAGAAT